>CAYWXN010000022.1:0-15282 GCA_964462075.1 uncultured Ruminiclostridium sp.
TTGCTATTTCTTTTTCTTTCGCTTTTTCAACTAAAATATCAAAAGCTTCCTTTACTTGCTCTCCCATTGAATAACCAATTTTTTGATTTAAGGAAACTGCATAATCAATGGGGCCGAAGTTAACAGCATCTATACCTGGAACACTGAGAATCTCCTCAATATTCTCTGTAAACTCATAGTCCTCGTCCATTGGTATTACAAGGGTTTCACGATTTTGATTTTCCATGTACTGGTTCCAATTAAAACCTTCATATCCAAATCCGGCCGCACGCACATTAGTTTCGCCGCCCCGCCGACCCATAGGGGAAAACTTAGCCGCCTCCACACATCTTTCTGCCATCTCTTTTGTTTTGCAATGAGGGATGACAACACCGTCTGCTCCCCATTCCAACACCTTTCGAATGGCAACTTCATTATCATCGGCCATACGTACCAGAATTGCAATATCATGAAGTTTGGCAGCCATAATCTGTTTCTCGAAGTTTTCATCAAGCATCCAATTAGTATGCTCCAAATCCAGATAGATAAAATCCAAACCCGAAAGGCAAATACTTTCAATAACACAGGGCATACCGATGAAACAGGCCATACCAAAAACAGGCCTTGTCTTCAATTTCTCTTTCAATTTCATAATCAATTATCCTTCCTGTTTTATAGCTGATTTTTGTTTTTACATTAATACCGAGGGCAGCCAGGTAGATATTTCCGGAACAAAAGTAACCATGACTAAAACAAACACATTACAAACTAAAAACGGAGCTGCGCCTTTAAATATATCCACAATTGGCATACCGTTAATTTTGCTGCATGCATTCAGGCACATCCCGACAGGCGGGGTACATAAACCGATAGCAAGACCTGTAATCATCATTGCGCCAAACTGCAAATCACTGATTCCCAATTGCTGCATGACAGGAAGTAATACCGGAACAAGCAGCAGTATTGCGGGTGTGACATCCAAAAAGGTTCCAAGTAAAAGAATAATGAGAACAAAGAATATTAGCAGTAACCAAACCGGCATAGTGCTTTCCATAAAAAATGCTCCGATTGCCTGAGGTACTTTTGCAACTGTAAGGATCCACGTAAAAATCATTGTATAACCAATAATCAGCATTATTGAGCTGGTTGCTATCAAAGTTTTGCGCAAAGCCTGTATGAGTCCTTTTATAGTAAGCTCCTTGTAGATAAAAAGTCCCATAATAAGAGAATATGCCACTGCAATTGCTGCTGATTCACTAGCCGTTGCGATACCGGTAGAGACGGTGATTAGTATGATGACCGGCATGAGTAATGCAGGAATACCGCCAAAAAAGGCTTTAAAGAATTTATCTTTATCAAACTTTCGATATTCGGGATGATATCCTCTTTTTGCCGAAACAGTATACACTAAAATGAATTGAACAATACCCACAAAGATGCCGGGAATCAGGCCTGCCAAAAAAAGCCCTCCGATAGAAGCACCTGAAACCATTGAGTATACAACCATGGGTATACTCGGAGGTATTATCATTCCCATGGTCGAAGTGGCAACGGTCAGTCCCGCCGTAAATTTTTTCGGATAACCTGCTCTTTCCATAGCAGGAATCATAATACCTCCTGTAGCGGAGACATCGGCGACAGAAGAGCCGGAAATGCCTCCAAACATCATACTGTCAATTACATTGACCTCAGCCAGACCACCTCTGATGGGGCGTAATATTTCCATACAGAAATTAAAAATTCTCTTTGTAATTCCGCCCGTATTCATTAGCTCTCCTGCCAAAATAAACATAGGCATACAGATCATTAAAAAACTGAAGCTTCCTGACCATACGCGCTGGGGGAGCATAGAGATAAATAGGGGATTTTCAAAAGCAAGATAAGTGACACTGGACATGCCTACGCCATAACAGATAGGTACTCCTAAAACTGAAAACAATAAGAGAAGGGCCAGTAATATAAACATTGCCATATGTACAGTCTTTCCTTTCTATTAATTGATTGCACTGATTTAAATTTTTAGCTCGACAGGAGGCAGATCAGCCTCTTGATCATATTCCCTAATAGGTCTTTTTATTGCGGATATAAGAACAATGAAAATGCAAACAACGGTAATTACAGTACAAACGGGCATTATACCGTATATATAGGCCATAGGTAATTTCATGCCCATAGATCGATGGCTGCCGACAAGCGCTACCCACTTAATGCTGAAATAGAGTATCAGGACATTAACAATTAGTACGATGAATGTATTAAAAATGTATACCGCTTTTTTTACGCCACCTTTTAGCTTTACGTAAAACATATCTATGTTGATGTTTTCATTTTCTATAACACATATGCCTGCACCCCAGAAGGTTGTAAATGCAAAATTTACGGTTATGAACTCTTCCATAAACGGAAATGAAATATTAAATACATACCTTAACACCACGGTAAGCAGGACAAGAAATGACATTAGCGCTACAGCAAAAATTCCGACACCGACGTACAATCGATAAAAGAAATTAACCACACTGTTTTTATTTTTCATAAACCAAACTCCTTAATTGATTACCTGCACATTTTTAAATGTGCAGGTAATCACCGTTATAATCATATACAATATTAGGACGCAGCAATGGAAAGCAACTCATTAAGTTCTTCCTGTGTATATAATCCGTCTTCTATAAAGGAGTTATAAACATCCTTAACAGCCTGTTTAAATGCGTTTCTTTCTTCAACCGTCAGTTCGTAAACTTCGCAATTATTTCTTATTACATCGAATGCAGCAGTTTCCATATCGGCAAGAATCTGGTTGTTATAAGTCATCATTTCTACAGAACACTCGTTTAAGATTTTCTTGTACTCATCAGGAAGAGAATTGTAAAAGTCCATATTTACATAAAACGGATCCGGATGGAATTGGTAGTTAATAACTGTAACATATTTTTGCACTTCATAGAATTTCATACTTTCAACGTTGACTGCAGGATTTTCCTGTCCATCAGCAACACCGGTTTTTAAAGCCATGTAAAGATCATTGTATGGAATACTTACAGTAGACGCTCCCAAAGCATCAAAGGTTCTTATAATAGTATCCATACCGGGAGTACGCATTTTCAGGCCCACTAAATCTTCAGGTTTTTTAATCATTCTCTTATTATTAGAGAAATGGCGAAAGCCTCCGGCATCTCCGATGGCAAGAATCATCATATTATCATTTTGTGCTTCCGCCATAATCTTTTGTGCCAAATCACTGGTTAGGAGCTTATTGATTTGTTCGGAATCCTCAACAAGGAAAGGAAGTGTAAACATTTGTAATCGTGGCAGAAAATCGAACTGTCCGCCTCTCATTCCTAGCAAAGTCCCCATTTTTACCGCTTCAAGCATTTCTTTTTCGGATCCCAGCTGACCTGCCGGATAAATATTAATTTTTATACCGCCATTTGTTTTTGATTCGACATCAGCTTTGAATTTTTCCAGTGATACGTGTCTGGGATTGGTTGTTGGCTGTGAGTGACCTATTTCAAGAGTGTAAACTTTGTCAGGTTGTGCATCCGGGGAATTACTGGATGCAGCCGGTGCTGAGGATTGGGAAGTCGCCACAGGTGCCGCTGGGCTGCTGCCGCATGCCGACAAGCAGATTATGCTTATGCACAGCATAATTATAATGACAAGGTTCTTTCTAACTAATTTTTGAGTCAAATTAATCCCTCTTTTCATTATTATTTTTAAGCTGCATGATTGCCGCTCCATTTTTATTATATAGTTTGCCGTTATTTAAGTATCTAGAATATCAGGCTTGATTTCTTAAAGATATTGCGTTAGTAAAAACGTCCTATAAAATATTGCAGTAAAATAGCAATATTTTATAGGACGTAGCTTTAGTTTCATTTATGCCTTCTCAGATTTAGAATAGCGGTATTTTGTAGGCGATCTTCCTTCAACCTTTTTAAATGCCCAGGTAAAATAATTAGCATCTACATAGCCTACCATCTGACTGATTTGTTTTATGCTGTAATCTCCATTTTGCAAAAGTTGTTTTGCCCTGTTCATTCGGATCTTTATCAGATAATCAACCATAGTCATGTTTTTATAGTGCTTAAACAATCTGCTAAGATAGTATTTGCTATATCCAACATTATCGGAAATGTCATCAAGGGTGACCTTTTGTTCATAATTATCTTCAATATACTTACAAACTGCATTAATCTCATTTGGTATGATTGCTCTCTCATCATACCGGTCATCAAATAGGGGATAGATGTACTTCTGGGAGGATTCGTTTGAATGAGTAATATCGCCGATTGAGGAACGTGCAAACTCAAAGGATTGTTCAATTTGAAGCAAATCATCAAAGGCAAGGCCTGTTCCAAGCAAATAATTGGTTTTAATATCTCGGAAAATACCGGTTAAGACCGTTTTGACATTTTTCTCTAGAGAATGATGTGCTGAATCAGGCTTCAACCTAAATACTATAATAATAATACAACTATTATCCATGTTTATCAGGCACTGATAGCCTAAATGACGCAAATCCTCATAAAGGATTTTCTGTGCCTGCCTTTGCTTATTCTCATCCAACTCATTATCTATGCGAACAAAAAAACTATTCCCATTTGCTATTCCATCTATACCCATCATATCAAGAAAGTAGAGAGTCTTCTCATCGACATTTCCCTGGATAAGATCCTTTAATAAATCTTTGCTCATTATAGACAATAGGCCTTTAAGCTGTGTCTCGTTTTCCTTTAACGACCGTTGGGTGTCAAGCTGGTCAATAGCCTTATTAAGTACGCTATACAGCCGTTCCTTGTTTACCGGTTTAACTAAAAAATCTATAGCCCCGAACCGGAGTGCCTTAACAGCATATTCAAAGTAGTCGTATGCCGTGGAAAAAATAACTATGGAATTAATATTTAAAGAATTAATTTTTTCCATAACCTCCAAGCCGGTAAGACTCGGCATTTTAACATCCATCAAAACAATATCGGGTTGTTGTGAGATGATAGTATGCATAGTCGTATTACCATTGGCACATTCATATATCTTACCTATATCCAGCTTTGAGTTTTCTATAAAAAATCGAAGCGCCTGCCGCTCCACTGCTTCATCATCCGCGATTAACAGAGAGTACATTGATTGCCTCCTTTCCAATAGGGACAATTACAGTTGTAACCGTGCCGATTCCCGGCCTGCTGGTTAACCTGAAAGATTCCGGATTGCCTGTAAATATTTCCACTCTTTTTTTTGTATTGCTTATGCCTATTGATGTAATATGCGAACTTTTACGGTTACCTTGCAGGAGTTCTTTTAATATTTCGGGGCAAATACCGGTTCCGTTATCAATAATCTTAATAACGCAACTTTCTCCTTTTTTTCGCACCTTTATCTTGATGCATCCTCCGTCCTCCATTGGCTCCAGCCCGTGTACTATAGAATTCTCAACAATGGGTTGAAGGACGAATCGAGGCACAATAACCTTAGTGACTAACTTTGGATCAAAATCCATCTTTACATTAATACGGTTTTGAAAACGATATTGTTGTATCTTTAAGTATTGTTGTGTGATATCCAATTCATGTTTTAATAGCACCGGTTCACTGGCGTCGGTAAGGTTATATCTCAGAAGAGCTACCATAGCTTCAATCATAGATATAGCTTCCTCGTACATGCCCAATGTTATGGTCCGTGAAATACTATTAAGAGTATTAAATAAAAAATGAGGATTTATCTGTGTTTGCAGTGCAAGAAAATTAGCCTGACTAAGCATTTGTTGGTATTCTATATTTTTTTGCTGTTCCAACAATAAATTGCGTTCGGTTTGAGCTTTTTCCTGCATGCTTTTCATCATGGATTTAATGCTTCTGGCCATCATATTAAAGGTTTCTATCAGTTCTCCTATAGTATTTTGGGAACCATGAAAGTGTACCTTTACATCGAAATCACCTTTAGATATTTTCCGCGTAGCAACTACAAGCTGGTTAAGAGGGCTGGTTATGCGTAAATTAATATAAGTAATTGCTATAAAAGAGAGGAAGATACTGCCTGATATAGCAAAAATATTTACGGCGGAGAGAAGGGAATGCTTCTCATGAATTGTTCTGGCTACATTTCTTCCTTCTTCCATGACCTGCTGCAAAAGCTCATCGCAATATTTATTAATATATTCATTTATTTTTTGAGCTTCATACATGTATGTGTAATAAGTATAATCGTTTGAGTAATATTTTAAACATGCAAGGGAGCATGTTATAAAATATGTATCAAAGGAATCGTTAATACTTCGTAAAAGATAAAGAGTTTCACTGTCGCGTTGATTTTTCTCAAGGTCTAACAGAATGTTTCGAAAAATAAGTGCACTATCGTTAAAATCAGAAAGGTTGGTCCTATTTCCATTGCGCAAATACTCATTTATTGATTTATCACATTCGGTAGCAGCATCTTTCAGTTTGCCCACACTATAATACCCATCGTTTATCTGATTATTTATTTGGTTAATATGCGTCATTAAATGTCCGCTGTAGAGAGTTAAAGATACAAACATTATAAGAATGATTGCTAATATCGCATTGATAATCGCTCCCACCGAATGTAACCATCCCGTTAATCTCATAAAAAGGATATTTTTAATCATGGGTAACTCCATTAATTTTAGTTGCATCAAAATGCTCCCTAATAGAGGTATCAAGAATATCAGAATCTTCTATTATGGCGCCTTTTTCCTCAAGCCTTTTCAAGCCCTTCATCTGTAGGTCAAGGAGCATTGTTTTTTGATATTCAAAGGTTTCCTTTGCACATTTTATTATTAATTCCTGGTCATTGCGCTTGATCTTACTGAAGGTAACACCGCTCCCCAGAATAACATCGGGGCAGTAAAGATAATCGCTGATACTGACATATGGCACCATAGCGTAAACATCACTCAGTAAAAAGCTGCAAAAGCTTGATTCGCCGCCATCCATAAAGCCCCTGTCCAGAGACTTGAAGGTATCACCCGTTAGAATATTAACAGGTTCGGAACCCATTTGACTTATAATTTCGGTCATTGCATTAGATATACTGGATTGTAGCTTTAGACCGTTGAAATCATCAACATCATGTATCACAGTTTTATTATTGTAGAAACACCGAATATCGGGATAATACCACACCAGCGGAACCAATTTTTCCAGTTGTGCAAAAGAAGAGATATTTTCATCTTGGTCGGCAAAGGTGTTCAAAATATCATCAGGGGTTGGATAAATAAAAGGCTTAATATAGTTTTGGAGCATAATGACCACATCGGAAAGCGCCAAAAGATTGACTCTAGCTAACGCAATGCCGCCGAATTGTAGTTGTTCAAGAACTTCCGCTTCATTACCTAATTCGCCGTTATAATATACTTTTATTTGAATATGCCCATCGGTTTGTTCATAAACTAAATCTGCAAATTTTTGTGTAGCCAATGCACTAGGATGTTCTTCTGAATATGTTTCAGCTAATCGAAGAACCATCGGAGGCGTTGTATAATCATCCGATATTGATTGCGATCCACAACCAAGAGCAGGAAGAAAGACAACAATAATTAATAGGATTGCTTTCAATATCTTAGGTTTTGCCATTATTAGCACCACCTTTTTACGACCACAGATACATATTGTAAGTAAAGATGTATATGGACAATTATATGGTTGTTATTGAAATATGTCAATTTATTGATCCACCGGGTTTCTGTAGCAGCTTTTCCTCTGAGATAATTCCAATAGCGCTCCATCCCGTATATTTTGAATTATCAAATACAATTGTTCTGATACCGTCACCCAAAGGGGATCTAACGTGGGTTTAGTTTGTAATCTGAACGAATTTACAGGAAGCGGGTCTGATGTTAAGGGCGGCCTTGAAATGATGAGCCGGTTTACTCAATCAGATGCTACCCAAATGATATTTTGCTATACACAGAAGGTGTGGTCTTCCTTACCCAGAAAATCCTCCCTTTGGGGTGTAAAAACATCCACAATGATTGATTCCTCCAACGCATGGCAGCTATGCTCTGCATTTGAGGGGATGTAGATGCTATCCCCTTGCCGTACTAACTGCCTTTCGCCTTCAACAACAAACTCGAAGCTGCCCTTGGCAATATAACATACCTGCTCATGGATATGATGATGCGGTAATCCAACAGCTTCCTTTTGAAAGGTCACTTCAACCATCATCATATTGCCACCTCTGCCCAGTATTTTTCTGGAAACTCCCTCTCCGCAAGGTTCTCCGTCTTTCACCTGATTGAATGCGAACATAATACACTCCTCCTCTCCGAAGCTCCGGAGAACTTTTTAGCACGATTTATAACCATCAATATCTTTAAAATCAATTATATATGTTCGATTGTCGGCAAGACGGATCTCCGCACCCAGAACCGAATGGGAAGGCATAACATCCATAATTCTGATTTCCTTAATCGGGGATAGTTCCTCTTCGGTCCATTCGCCGCCGTCAGTACTGTGGAGCATGACCGAAATCATCAACTCTATGGCCGGATTTTTTTCAGTCCGTTTCCGATACCCATATATAACCGTACTTTCCTCTGCTTCCGCATTCCTTCCTTCGTGGACCAGACTACATACCTTGTCCCAGCCGTGATATGTTATCAACGCGACCTTTCTTCCGGGAATTGCCGCAGTAATGACTTTTCTGTTTCCATCCTGAAATTGATTTACGACAGCCGGTTTTCCATCCACATGAGGCAAACCGAAATTACCCAGCGTCAATTCATGCTCAAATGCCATACGGCAGCGGTCAACCCGAATCACACCCCCGGGAATTATGATTTCCGCGAGATCGATAATATACCCTACACCGTTATTCGGAGGCCTTCGCATGATTAATTGCCGATATATCACATCATCACGAACCCCGTTGAAAAGTATACTTTGGGATGTTGTAAATAACTGATTTTTATCAGAATCATTTTCTACCCTTTTCCCGGTGAGATAGAAATTGATATCCTCACCTCTTACATCCCTCGGGTCAAGACTACGAAAACTGTATTCCATAGCCGTTCCGCCTCTCGGATCATGATCTTCCCATGGGAAATGGGTGTTGTAAACCAATTTAGAGTAATTGGGATCGTCATAATATACTTTCCCCGGTATGATCTCGGATGTACCGGTCTTGCCGTGATTTACCAGCATCAGACCCGGACTTTCGAGAACGGACATCTTCGAGTGGTCGCCGAGTTTTTCCCAGATTCCTTCGTTTTCTTTCGCAGTCCAAAAGGGAGAGTCCTCCGGCAATGCAAGGCAAATGAACGGTAAAAACATAAGGAAAGGACTGCCTGCGCAGCTGTAATTTTGCAATACAAATTCTCTATGGCCGTAGAATCCTAAGCTCGGAATATCGTTGTCGTAGAATTCCTCCCGGGACACAAATTGGAGCAACGACCCTGAACATAGCCTTCGAGCCCATCCGGGATCTAGAGGAGAACCGTCCTTCATCAGAAAGGAGACAGGAAAACCGCCTGAAATCCAGGTACGATAACAAATGCTCCGGGACCACATGTTTATGTATCCGTCCCGTGCGAAAAAGTTGGGATAGGTTTTCATCTGTTTAATGGCCGATTCTTCGATAGCCGCCGCTATTTCCGGATAGTATTCGTCACCGAAAAATCTGCTCCATATTATTGTATATACAACAAACAGGCTAATCGTATAATAATTATATGTTTGTTCAAGATACCAGCCGTTTCCCGAGTGGTATGAAATAATCCATAAAAGATGACTTTTTAATAGCTCGTCATCAATTTCATAGCCGTTTTTCTTCAGGAAAGACAGCGCGATTATATTAAAAATTCTCCAATTATTCTGAGTGGTTCGATGATGCGCCCATTTTGAAATGGTCACTGCCATTTCGTCTTTTTGTTTTTGCGTAAAGTGGGGCCAGACCACATCGGGCAAAAGAAGAAGTGTTTTGAACAATCCCCCGAACTCACAGGTGAATTGGTACGTGGCGTCGGGTAACTCTTCGGGAAGAGGCAGAGAATTGGGATGGCCTGGAGTCAATGCATTGTAAAGATGCAAACAGTAATAATCCTTTAACTTGATTCCTTTAATGGTGATATCAGGATCCACATGCATAAGAGGCCCTGCAAGCGTCAATGATCTCTCCAGAGATTCAAATTCAAGGGATCTGGTTCGCCAGTCAGGATCATTTGGCTGAGGGTATGTTTTTCCCGGAATAGTAGGAAAACTCAATGGAGTATCAATCGAATCAACATGTTTAAATGCTCTTTCCAGAAGATATTTAGCGCAATCGATATAGTGCTTTCTGGACATCCCCGTATAGGGACTTAAGGTAAAATCAGGATTTTCTACTTGATAAGCGTTTATCATTTTACATTTCCTCACTTTTTCTCATCTTTATTTATATTGTATATACTGCGCTTGGGGCGCACATGATCTGTAGAAATTTGATATATTGTATCCTGCTCAACTAATAGACTGTAGCTTTTCTACGGCACTTTTGAGCGAGGTCAGTTGATTGGCTTGAACAATATCATACAAACTCATCAACTTTTCTTCACTGCAATAATCTTCTTCAAGCTCAAGCTCAGGAAACACTTCCCGTAATTGAACCACCAAGCTATAATATGTCTCAAGCTTTTCGGCATTTTTACGATCGGTCATATATCCTCCGCCGACCATTATAATCAAACAAAGCATAAATATAGCGGCAGAGCTAAAAATAGACTGAAAAAGAGTATAAAAGCAGACAGCTATTATCAGGCATTTTATGAGTTCCTTGGAATAACTCTTTAAATCTAAAGTCTTGCACTTTTCAATCAGTTTAGGAAGCTTTTCAAATTCTATAAGCCGATATTCCTCAGGCAATAGTTTCCTTGCATTAAGGCATTGCTCCCGTAATTCTTCTTCTCCTCGATACGCCATTGCCCCCCGCTTTAAAAGCCCTGCCAGAGCAGCACTTTCGTCTGCAATATCAGTGCGCTTTGAAAAGTAGGATTCTAACTCCGGGAAATCCATATTCTTATCAAATTCTGCCATAATATTTACTCCTGATTCATTAATCTTTCGGCAACAACATGAAGTACATCCTCCGGCGGATAGTCCAGAGTTTCAGAAACCCTCTCATCTGCAATAACCAAGGCCATGTACAGCGGAATATCCTTTTTGGGCACTTGATAACGTTTTTTGGATAGAACATTATACATATCTTTTAAAGGATTTCTATCCGATGACTTTTTTGTGCCGTACTTTCCGTAATAGGCATCCCGCCCCAGTAAATAGGTCATCATAGCCATGGAGGGAATCTCCTTTGGAAAGAGCTTCCCTAATATTTCTTCTATTTTTTCCTTCTGCTCTTGACCGAATTTAAATGCCCATTGGGTGTACTCATCAAGATCTGCTTGTTTTTGCTCGCTTGTCTTAAAAGACAACCATTGAATTTCTTTTCCCATTTTCCTCTCCAAAATTGATTAATAACATTTCTATAACCATCTTGCTTCGGGGAATAAACATAAAGGTGACTAAATTGTAAACAACCCGATAGCCTTCTCTAAATCCTGCATTATAAGCTGCAGCTCTTGCATTGAATGATTTAATTCTTTTGCCAAATCCAACTGTGAGTGCGTAGTATGATTGACAGTTGTTGAAGATGCCGCAGTTTGCTGATATACGGCCGAAATGTTTTCAACAGCACCCAAAACAGCCGACCTGTCATCATCCATATTCTTAATATTCCTTATTATCTTATTTATATGTTCGAGCAATTGGGCAAGGCTTGAATCCATATTACCAAAAGCATCCTTAGTTATATCTACACTTTCAACCTGCGCTATTACCTCTGCTTCTGCATCATGCGATGAAGCTACCGCCGATTTAGTATTTTTGTCGATATCAACTACCACATCCTGAATTTTTTTTGCTTCCCGCAAAGAGTCTTCAGCCAGTTTACGGATTTCCTCAGCCACCACAGAAAAGCCTTTCCCCGCATCTCCTGCCCTGGCAGCTTCAATAGATGCATTTAATGATAACAGGTTGGTCTGATTTGCTATACCGTTGATAATATTTACAAACTGCCCAATGGATGCTGATTGTCTGCGAAGGGTGTCGATGTCTTTGAGAAGCTTTTCCATTATGGCACCTGTCTTTTTAGATTGACCGGTCAAATTCTCCATCATATTCATACCTGTTTGAATATACAGTTGAGTGTTATCGGCAAGGTTTTGTATATCATTGATATCTCCGTTCAACAACCTCATTTTATTGGACAGTTCTTCCATTTTGTAGTAACAAACCTGGGATTCCTGCGCCTGATGCGAAATACCCTGATCTATTTGTTCTATTGCAAAGGTGGTATCATTACTTGCTTTAATCATTTTGACCGAAACTTGTTCTACATTGTCTATAGAATCAGTCACCGAATTAGAAATGTCAAACAACCTTAGAAACTAAGTTTCTGGTGTTTTCTATCATATTCTTCGCGCTTTTTGCCAGAACACTGAATTCATTGCGAGATTTAATATCCATATCAACTGTCAGCTTGCCTTTTGCCACCTCCGCAAGCTTATGAGATATAATTTTAATTGATTTCTCAATTCCCATGGTGATTATGACACCCAATAGACCTGAAAGAGAAATGGCAACGATTACAAACAGAAGAGTTGTAATCTTAATTCTATTTGCGCTTTCCATTACTGACGCTTTAGGTATCGCAACACAAATAGAGTAGGATTCATCAGTGCTTTTATGAAGCATAAAAAGATATTCCTGCTTGTTATGCGTTACATAGTCACTGTAATCGGCCTTTAAATTTTTTATAGAATTCTGATACCAGGGTTGAGCCATAAAGGTGAACCCGTCTGAGGCTGTGCTCACTTCTCTTTTATCCTGTGTTATAAATGAGACATAACGTCCTTCCGCAAAATTTAAAGCCGCAAGCATTTCAGTAATTTTTTCTTTGTCGATATCCATGACAATATAGCCTGTCCCGGTACTTAATCGCCGGACGTAAGAATAGGCATAACTCTCGCTGTCTACTGACATCGAAGCATCTAAAATGGTATGAGCCCCAATCCAGCCCATTTTTCCACCTGAAGATGCATTTATATTCTTAATATCGCTATTTTCAAACTCATTATAAAAATCTGCAGCTTTTGTTCCCATATTCGATAAAACATCGCCATCACTCGGAATAATATAAATATTCTTTAGATAATCACTGGAATGTATAACTGTGCTTAAGGTTGAGGCGATGGCGGCTTTTTTATCCTGAAGTATTGCAGGGTTATCATTGTATCGTCCGGCTACATAGGATGTAATATCGGTATTCATGACAAGTTCAACCATTTTAGATTCTACAGTATCTTTTATCAGGTCAATATATTGTGTTACCATGCTTAATGTATCGGTGGTAGATTGTTCGTAGCTCATTGTCAACCCATCCGAGGCACTTTTATATGAGCGTATGCCCACAATTGTCATGAATATAATCGGTACAGAAAACCCAATTAATAATTGAACTTTGATGCTCTTAAAAAATGTGAATATATTCGTTCGATTTACTGAGGGCATATTAGAATTATTTCTAAGACCATTATTACTAGTCTTCTTTGACCCATTAAAGAATAGTCCCTTATCGGATTTGCCGTTCTTAATTTTTTGTTCCATAATACCCCCCTAAGCTTTCTATAAACTATCTGCCTTTTGAATAAAGCTTAAGGGGCTGTCTCAAAATACGGAACGTGTCATTCTGAGGGCATATAATGACCGAAGAATCTTTAAAACAAACTGTTATGCACAGATTCGGTTAGATCCTTCGCTTCGCTCAGGATGACTGCCTATCTTGAGACAGTCCCTTTATAGACTAAACATTATTTAGGATTGATGACACTCTGAACTTCAGCACTATTTACATTGCTTGCATCAACAAGCATAACGCCTGTATCAATTTTCTTTTCAGCTGCTTTTCCGCCATTTGCAAGGTCAAGAGCCAGTTTAACACCGTCATAACCCATGTAGTACTGGCGCTGAACAACAGAGGAAACAATATATTCACCTGATGCTATCATGCTTGCAATTTCGTTGGAATAATCGAAGCCGATCATAACAATGTCTTTTCTGGCTGCTTCTGTTAAGCCGGTAACAAAGCCTACGGTAGAACCGTTATTAGGACCAAACATAGCGACGAGGTTTGGGTAAGCAGTCAAGAAATCCTGACAGAATGCGGTAGCCTTTTCTATTGAGCCCTCATTTACCTTTACATCGTTATTCAGAACTTTCCAAGCTTTAGGAGCATTTGCGTCCCAATATTCATTAAAGCCTTTTAAACGATCAATAATAGTCTGGGATCCAGCTGAGCCAACCTGTATTGCTATAACGGATTCCTTATCCTCGGCAAGACCTGTACCTTTTAGCTTCTTAAGCATTTCTTCACCGGCCATTCTTCCGGCTTGAACGTTGTCTGTCAATAAAGCGGCACTGTAATCTTCACCATTAACCATAGTATCAACAAGTACTACAGGAATTCCTGAAGCATATGCATCTTTTACAGGAGGTGCCAAAGATGTAGAGTCGACAGGACCGATAACAATAGCGTCTACCTGTGCAGATACAGCATTCTGTAACAGAGTGATTTGACCTTCGATATCGGATTCTGCTGCAACGCCGGTTACAATAACTTCACATCCGAGATCTTTTCCGGCTTGCTCAGCGCCGGCTTGAAGAACTGCCCAGTATTGGTTACCAATAACCTTCACGATCATGGCTATTTTCTTTGGTGTTTGTGCAGGAGCGGGTGCAGCCGAACTTGCCGGTGCCGGAGCAGCGCTACTTGCTGGTGCGCTTGATGCAGGACCACTTGGTGTAGATCCACATGCAGTCATAGAAAGAACCATAGCTAGAACTAGGATGAATGCAAAATACTTTTTCATTGTTACTCTCCTCTTTTATTATAATTTTATGAAAACAAGGCCTAGCCTCGTGTTCACCATATTAACCACTAAAGTGGTCATGAATGATCATGGAACAAACCGGTATCATTTACCGAAACCAAATAATGTTCATCTATCGGAATAAGATTAAACACTTTGGCGATGGCGTCTTGCTTCTACAGCACAGGCAGCAACCAGAATGAAACCGATGATTGCCTGTTGCCAATAAGAACTGACGCCGTTTAGGTTCAATCCGTTTCTGAGGATACCCATCATCATGGCACCAATTATGGTATTCAGAATATTACCTTCACCACCGGTATTGGACACGCCGCCGAGAACAGCCGCCGCAATTGCCTCAGCCTCATAGCCGTTACCCGCTGTAGGCTGAG
>CAYWXN010000023.1:0-15047 GCA_964462075.1 uncultured Ruminiclostridium sp.
TGGTAAAGAAGGAAAACGCTACAATAAAAGTCCTCACCATGTTTTTGCCAGTATTGATATTAATAACAAAGAGGAAATTGAATGGTTTTATTACAATTACGGTCCATTAGGGCTTTATAAGAAAGAAATTAGATGCCTAGCAAACTACGACCCATCTTTTTCGCATATTTTCAAACTACCCGACGACTCCCCTGTGGTTGGAGTGCAAAGATTCTCCAGTATGCTGGTTCCAATGAATGAGCTCGTTGAGGAATGGCATATTCCAATAAGTAAGCTGCCTATACCTGACACTAACGGTGACTATATCCCAGTGGATGAGGTAACCCCAAACGATACATGGGAGAAACACGATGACTTCATTGATGAATGCTTAAAGTTTAAATGGATAATGGATTTGAAAGAAGCTTATGACAAGAAGGAGATTGAACGCATTAAAGAACTTTTAAAGTCAAAACCGCTTTCTTATGATATCGAGCAGGCTGATGCCAAAAGAATAATGTTTAGTGCGTCTAGTTATATCGTATACACTATAAATAGTGAAATTGAGCATATGGTTACCCCTCTATTAAATTGGGATGATAATGGATATGGAATATCAAAAAATATAACTTGGAGATGCGAAAACTTGCTCTCTTCTTTGTATATGATGATATTACTTGATATTACTAGGGGAGCTTATACATTTAAGTGTCCAAAATGCAATAAATGGTTTGACGCTCAAAGACTTGAAACAACATATTGTAGCCCTAGTTGCCAAACATCTTCTAAGGAAGAGCGAAAGAGAGAAAACATTGAATTGAAAAAAAAAGACGAAGTTCTTAAGTTATTAAGTGAAGGGAAAAGCATAAGCGAGGTTTCATCTTTATTAAAGGTTAGAAAAAAAACTATAAACGAATGGATAATAAACAAAGGAGGTTCAGGAGATGTCAAACGGTAAAGGTTCAATCGAAATGCGTGATAATGACGGCTACACATGGCGGCTCGTTGTATGCAATGGATATACAAAGGAAGGTAAGAAAGACAGGCATAAAAAGACCATACATGTTGAAGGCCGGACTAGTGATTCACGCCGTAAGGCTGCTGAACGTGAGCTTGCTTTATTTCTTTCAGAGGTTGAAAAATCTGACTATATAGAGCCTAGTAAGTACACTGTTGAGGATTTCGTCGATAAATGGCTTTCTGAGTATGCTGATAAAAACCTACAGGATAAAACGCGTGTAAGGTATAAAGAATTATTGAAAGGCCGTTTTTGCTCAGCTCTAGGGCATAAGAAGTTACAAGAATTAAAGCCTATACATCTTGTTCAGTTCTATGATAACCTTCAAGATAGCGGCATCAGAGACGATATAAGCTATGTTGCTAAACCTGAGTTAAAAGAATTCATTGAGGCCAATAATATAGATATTAAAAGAATCGTTGATGTTGCCGGTATATCATCAAGGACATTGCCAAGCGTTCTTTCCGGGAACGCTACAACTACAGCAAAAAAGATATGCAAGGCATTAAGCGAAATTCTCTCTGATAATGAGGACAATAAAAAGGTTAATATCAAAATTGATAAATTCTTTACCCCTTCAAGCAAGGACAAAACATTATCTAATAACACTATTCAGCATTACCATAGGGTCATTTCTTCAATGCTTACTGACGCTATGCAATGGCAGCTTATACCCTATAACCCAGCGTCAAAAGTTAAGCCTCCAAAAGCTGAAAAGAAGGATATTGAGTTTTTGGACGAGCATCAAGCCGGGATACTTCTAGGAGCTGTCCAGAATGAAGAAATAAAGTACCAGGCTATTGTTCACCTTGCACTTGCTACAGGATGCAGACGAGGCGAATTAATAGGGTTAAGATGGCCTGATATCGACATGGAAAAAGGAATAGTAAGGATAACTCGAAGTATTCAATATATTGTTGGTGAAGGACTTTCCACAAAGCAACCAAAAAATAAAAGCTCTGTAAGAGTGATAAAAATACCACCATCAACAGTCTCAGTCTTAAGAGCTTATAAATTGGCTCAGAACGGACAAAGGGCAAAGATTGGAGATGTATGGCTTGCTGATGAAAAAGAGGCTCAGGGTAAAACATGGACTGATCCGGAGTGGGTATTTACAACATGGGACGGTCACGTTATGCACCCTGATAGTGCATCTGGTTGGTTCGCTAGTTTCATAAAGAAATTCAATAAGAGTATTGAAGATGATGAAACGATTAAGAAGGAAGATAAGCCACAATACAAGCTGCCTAATATTACTTTCCACTCTTTAAGGCATAGTGCAGCCTCTTTATTAATCAATAGAGGTCTTAATGTAAGGGCTATTGCTTCAAGGTTAGGTCATGCAAATGCAAATACTACTCTTTCAATTTATGCCCATGCTTTTCAATCTGCCGATTCTCAGGCAGCTGAATTAATGGAAAACATATTCTCAGGAGATACAAAATTAGAATCTAAAAAAGCATAAAAAACCATCAATTTTTCGGGGACTGTTTGGGGACTATTCGGGGACTGAAAGGTCAAATAGTCCCCAATATTTTTATCAAACTTTTTATACTTTCAACGCTATAATCTTTTGTTTGCTAGGCTTTCAAAAGAGACCAAAAACTTACAAAAAGCAATTTCACGGACTTCTAATCCGTCGGTCGGGTGTTCGAATCATCTCTGGCACGCCAAGGAAACCCCTGCCACATATGTGCAGGGTACAAAGAAGCAGTCGGTTACGTGGCCGGCTGCTTCTTTCGCATTTTTTATAACGAATATGATGATTCCCTCGCCTCTTAAGTTACGAATAGGGTTTAATGTCTCCCCCGAGTTTAAATGGCTCGGGAACCGTTTGAAAGTTTTTCATCATAATTGCTCTTTTAGAATATTAAAAAGAAGATCAGCCATTTCATCAGCCTTGTCGACTTCACCGAACCGATCGCTTATGCGATAGCCTTGTTCTGCCTCGAAACCGCTCATAGGAGGGATATCAAGGTTAAATCCGTCTTGTCCGGCTTTTGTATTTCTCAAACAGTTAAGCAGTTGACCTATATTGAACAATGGCAGGCAATTCTCTTTTAAGAAATAGTCCCCCGGGTCTAATGAATAATCAAAGAAATCCTCCTCTGAGGATTCGTCCTCTTCTTTAGGAAGCTCTTCATCAACTACTATATCCTCGGGCATCCTCAATCTCTTTAAAGTTATGTTTGCTCTTTCCGACAAAATAACCTCGCCGACTACAAATTCAAGATCCTCATAAATATCATTTTCTGCATCCTTGCAAACAGACGCAATAGCCCGATCATATTTTTCCGGTAGCCATAATGAATTAAGTGTCTGTTTCTGACTAAATGTTAATGATTTTAAATCTTCAATGGTTAGATTCATTTTCATGGGCCTGACCTCTTTCAACCGTTTTTCTATATAGTATAACATGATTAAATGATTGAGGTATATCTGTCATGTAAAAAAATCCCCCATCCATTGCAGTTTAAATACAATGGTTAGGGGATTTCTATTTATACTATAATTTATTAATCTGATTTCTAAGCGGCTCTCCCTTTAAATATCTAACAATTTCTTCGGCAAGCTTTGTTTTCATATCGCTTGAAGCCTGTTCGGAATACCAAGCCATATGAGGGGTACAAATGAAGTTATCAAATTTAAACAGCGGATGCACAACTACGGGAGGCTCTTTTGATAGAACATCACACGCAGCTCCGGCAATCCAGCCATTTTCAAGCGCCTTTACAAGATCCTCCTCCACTATTATACCGCCTCTTGATACATTTATCAGGTATGCTGAGCGTTTCATTATCTGAAGTTCTTTTGCAGATATCAATCCTCTTGATGTTTCGAGCGGAGTGTGAATTGATATAACATCTGATTCTTTTAACAAATCATCCAATTCCACCATTTCAACAAAATCGGGGTGTTTGATATCTGTCTTGTAATAGAGCGGATCCCAAGCAATAATTCTGCAGTTGAATCCTCTTACTAATTCAGCGAAGCATTTACCTATTCTTCCAATACCGATAATTCCAATAGTTATTTTGTTGTACCTATAAATTGGAATACTAAGCTCATATCTCCATGCTCCATTTTTAACAGAATTGTTCATTGTAATTATCTTGCGGCTCAATGCCATCATCAGGGCAAGAGCGTGTGACGCAACTTCTTGAATTCCGTAATCGGGAACATTACATATCGCTACACCATGTCTGGATGCTGCCTCTAAATCTATATGATCTACACCTACTCCATACCGCACAATGCACTTTAAATTTGGCAGCCTTGCAAACACTTTTTCGGTAAATGGCGCATATTGATTTGCTATCACCGAATATTCCTGCATTTCTTTTATTAAATCTTCCTCTGTATGGCACTGATGCAAAACAGCTTCACAACCATTTTTCTCAAATACAATCAGTTCTTCTTTAATATCCTTATGGTCACAATCACTTATTCCGACTTTTATCATATTAGCCCTTTCTGCGTTTGATATTTAATGTATTTCGTTATTAGGCATTTACCGCCTCAACGAATTTCTTGGCTAATTCCGTTATATCATCGAACTTACCGTTTGAAATCCATTCTTTATTAACGAGATTGCCGCCGACTCCCGCACCTTTAGCACCAGCTTTCATGTATTCACCTACATTTTTCTCATTAATGCCGCCGACAGCGAGAATTCTTACATTATTAAGCGGCGCAAGTACCGATTTTAAATATGAAGGCCCAAATTGCGCCGCAGGGAACAGTTTAACAAAATCAGCTCCTGCATTATGTGCTGTTACAATTTCACTCGGAGTAAGAACTCCCGGCATCGAAACTAATCCCAACTCAACAGTTCGCTTTATAACAGATATATCTGTATTAGGCGAAATTATGTATCCGGCGCCCGCTTTATATGCCATATCAACCAGCTCAACCGATGTCACCGTTCCGGCACCTGCAATAACTTCACCTTTAAAAGTTTCTTTTATCATGCTGATTGCTCTGCAGGTTTCCTCTGCTGTTTCTTTTTTTGCTTGATCGAAAGTTACTTCTATCAGGTTTATTCCGCCCTTATGGAGAGCCTTGGCCAAATTAATGCAATCCTCGCCATAAACTCCCCTTACTATGGCAATTAGTTTTTCTTTTAAGACTTTTTCTATAATCATTGTTTTCATATTTATTTACCCCCATGAGTTATAACCATTATCTTCCTAAATAGCCACCGTCAACAGGAAGAATTACACCGTTAATATAATTGCATGCTTCACTGGCCAGAAATACTGTGGCGCCCTTCATATCTTCTCCTGTTCCCCAACGATGCTGAGGAATTCTGGCAAGTATCTCGGTATTACGGCCCGGATCATTAATAAGGGCAACATTCATTTTAGTATCCATATATCCCGGAGCAATAGCATTTACATTAATACCTTTTCCTGCCCATTCGTTTGATAAAGCCTTGGTCATCTGGGCAATCCCACCCTTTGATGCCGCATATGCAGGAATGGTATAACCTCCGAAAAAGCTAATCAGGGAAGCAACATTGATTATTTTCCCGCCGCCGTTTGGTATCATATTAAGTGCGGCAAGCTGGCAGTAACGGAAAGATACGGTAAGGTTTATCTCTAATACCTCATCCCAGTCACTCAGAGGAAACTCCTCGCATTTATGTCGTCTCTGTATTCCGGCGGCGTTTACCAAAATATCAACTCTTCCACCCAGGATATCTAGGGCGTCTTCAAAAGATTTATCTACTTGCGCTCTATCAGTCAATTCAGCATAGACAGGACTAACCTTAAATCCTTTTTTACTAAGCTCATCAGCTACGTTTCGGGTCCGTTCTCCTCTACCTATTACAACTGCTTCTGCACCGGCCTCAACCAATGCTTCAAGCATGCTCATACCAAGATCTCCGGCTCCTCCGACAACTATTGCCTTTTTGCCCGTTAAATCAAACATATTCATATTGTTTTTCTCCTTTAATATAATAGTCATATTGCCTTATCACATACTACTAAGCCTTGAAAATCACCTTGTATGCGCTCTTAGGAGGGTTAAAGCCTTCCTGACAATCACTTAAGGGAATTATATAATTTAATATTTTATCGTAACCCAAATTCTCACCTACCAGCTTACACGCAATCGCGAAATCTTCTCTTGTGCAATTCCTGGTGAATCTGATATCGAATTCTCTAAACATGCCCTTTTGAAAATTCATTGCCGGAGGGTTCTTATAACCTGCCACAATTACTATTGTTCCGTTTATCCTGACTGCATCGGGCAATATATCAACAACAGGCTGCACACCAGCACAATCAAATACATAATGTGCTCCGTTTTGGTCAGTACGATCATATATCTGCTGTATTGTATCCTTTTCCGAGTCTAAAACGTCAAACCCCAAAGACCTCGCAAGTTCCTGTCTTGAAGGGTTCGGCTCACTGATCATTATGTCCAATGCGCCGAATTTGCGAAGTGTTATTGCCGTAGAAAGGCCTATACCTCCGGCACCAAAAACAACTGCACTGTCACCCGGTCTATAACCGCCTTTTCGTGCAACATGAACCGATATTCCAATGGGTTCGATAAATGCTGCCACTGCAGGATCTACACCTTTCGGAACCGGATATATTGCATCTTCCGGAACCTGAACATATTCTCCCATTCCTCCGTCCAAATCTATACCAATAATCTTCAATGACTTACATACGTGGTATTGCCCATTTATGCAACGTTCACATTTCAGGCACGGTAAATATGGAAATACTGTTACAAGTGTACCCTCCTTATATTTCGGATGAGGTGAAGCGATATATCCTGAGAACTCATGTCCCATAATTAACGGAGCTTTTGCCCGTGGATGCTTGCCTGAATATATAGTCATATCACTTCCGCAAATTCCTGCATGGGATATCCGTACTAATGTCCATCCCTCTCGAGGTGTTATCATCGGAACTTCTTTGTACTCAACTCTATTTGTTCCTTCAAATACTATAGCCTTCATTTAATTTTTGCCCCCCCATTTTTTATTTATGCCTGTATTATCTTTGAACACGCCCCGAAGCATTCCCTGCTGCCAGTAATTCTACCTCGGCTACACTCATCATATTGTAATCATGCTCAACTGTATGTTTTAGACATGATGCTGCAGTAGCGAAGTTAACAGCCTTCTGATGGTCAAACCCATTACCCAGCGAATAAATCAATCCGCCGCAGAATGAATCTCCTCCGCCCACACGGTCAACTATCTGGATACTATATTTTGGTGAAAAATATGCAGTATTATCTGTATATAGTAAAGCTGCCCAGTTATTTACACTTGCAGAGATACTTTCACGTAGAGTAATAGCTACATACTTAAAACCGAATCTTTCAGTCAGCTGTTTTGCAACACTTATATAACCATCATGATCTAATTTACCGCTTTCAATATCTGTTTTTTCGGCATGAATACCGAATACATCAGCTGCATCTTCTTCGTTCGCGATACAAACATCAACATAAGGCATTAATTTTGACATAGCTTTTTCTGCCTGCTCGCTTGACCATAATTTTTTGCGGAAATTAAGATCACAGCTTACGGTCAGCCCCATCCTTTTTGCTGTCTGGCATGCTTCTATGCATATTTCAGGATTCTCGCCCCCAAGAGCCGGTGTTATTCCTGTAAAGTGGAACCATTCTGCTCCTTCAAAGATTTTCTCCCAATCAAAGTCTCCCTTTTTTGCTAAAGCAATTGCAGAATCAGCTCTGTCGTAGATTACCTTGGAAGATCTTTGAGAAGCACCCTTTTCTACAAAATATATTCCAAGCCTGTTTCCGCCTCTGACTATTTTGTCTGTACCGACACCATAACGTCTCAACTCATTAATTGCACTCTGCCCTATTTCGTGAGCCGGTATCTTGCTTACGAATGAGGCTTCCATCCCATAATTAGCAAGTGAAACGGCTACATTAGCCTCACCCCCGGCAAACGTCATTTCCAATTCGTTTGCCTGCACTAATCTTAGGTATCCTTTCGGATTCAACCTCATCATTATTTCGCCAAAAGTTATTACCTTTTTCATATTCTCTCCTCCTGTTAAATTGTTTTTTTAATATGTATTTTTCAAATCATCATTTTTTGCGCTGTTAACAATATAAATAGCCGAACAAACCAATAAAAGCGCAAAAAGGCTACGCCAATTAAGAACCTTCTCCGAAAGAAGTAACCCTGAAAGCAATACCCCAAAGATGGGAACAAATGAGTAATATATCGATACACTTGATACCCTGTTATAGCTAAGCAGCATAGTCCACAAAGAATAAACAACCGATGAGAGAAAGACTAAATACACCATCATGAGAATACCTTCTATGGAAACGACAGGAATATGTCCTCCTCCCAACCAGCCTGCTATAATAAGGAATAATCCCCCTGATAAAAGCTGATATCCGGCTATGGTGAAGCTGTCTTCTTCATTTAGAATCCATTTACTGATAATTGAACCGATTCCAAAGAATAAGGATGCAAGAACTATAAAGCCCTCTCCCTGCAATGACATGTCAAGTCCACCAAATTCTGTGTTTAGATTTATGATGATAACTCCTGCAAACCCTAAAATACAGCCTGTTATTTTTCTAATAGTGAGTCTGTCATTTTTATAGAAAACAGCAGATAGGATTACCGTGAAGAATGTTGCTGTTCCTTGTAATATTGCACTTTTTGCCCCGGCTGTATTTGATAACCCGATATAGAAAAACAAATACTGGATACCTGTATAGGCAAGTCCTAATAGCAGTATCTTAGGGATACTTCGTGCTTTTTTTGGATAAAGCAGTCTTTTATTTAGTAGAGACATTACAATGATGATAGCCATCCCGGCAAGCAGAAACCTAATTCCCGCAAAAAGCATTTTATCATATGAGCTGCTCTCGTTCATCCCAAAGAATTTATATCCCAACTTTACAGTTGGGTATGCGCTACCCCATAATAGCGCACAAAAAATCGCCAGAACAGCAACTATGTATTTATTTGTTTTCCACTTGCCTTTTTCTTTGTTCATCATACAATATCCTTATATTTAATTATTTTTTCTAGAGCTTCCACTAATTCCGCTCCGAAACCTTATATTGATATGAAGAAATCTCTTCACCGTTTTTACTGATAACAAGCGGTGCCTTAAAATTAGCGTCATCTTTTTCCGGGTAATCAGCTCTATAATGAGCTCCCCTGCTTTCTTTTCTTTGAATTGCCGCAAATGCCATCAGTTCAGCAGCTGTAAGCATGTTCATAGTCTCAAGGTTCGCTATTTTAGGAGAATCGCTCTTTTGCGCAGCAATAATTTCGTTCTTTAGTTGATTTATTAAACTTATAAGAGAAGATAATCCTTCTTCAGTTCTTCTTATAAGTAAATATTTTTGCGCATTCTCTTTTAGCTTCTTTTGAATCTCAGTATAATCTATATCTTTGTATAGGATTTCATTGATTGAATTTATTGTTACAGTTTTGTCAACTGAATTAATGTCAGTTTGCTCTGATAAATTCTTTACTCTTTTAGCAGCTGCGACACCTGCAATCTTACCATAAATCTGGCAGGTCAGTATCATATTACCCCCAAGTCTGTCAGCTCCGTGAGGACCTCCTGCAGTTTCTCCCGCTGCATACAAGCCTTCTATTGATGTGCTTGAATTCTCATTAATAAGAAGTCCTCCGTTTATGGCATGAGCAAAGCAAGCGATCTGTACAGGTTCTTCCATTACACGAACATTAAGACTCTCGTAATACTCTCTGGCAATTGGCCACATTTTGTTTAAGCCGGTGTTTTCTTCTACCGAATTAACATACTCATCAGTCATGTGAGTCAAATCCATGTAGATGCCTTCCTCATCTGTTCCTTTTCCTTCAAGAATCTGCTTCTGCACAAGCGTTTCAATATAGAAGGAATTATCGTAACAACTGAAAGGAAAATGGTTCGCATGGTCATTCATTACCATTTCGGTTGTTAAGTGCGAAGGCAGTTCAGCTTTCATAAAATCTTCATTAAATCGGTTGGTCAGCTTTGGTAAACCAGACCAAATATATGAGTTCAACAAACTGACTATAGGGTAACTAATCCCTATACCCGCCTGCATAAATTCCATGTTTATCAGTTTTGCTCCGGCTCTAAAACCAAGGGCGTATCCATCTCCGGTAATATCTTTGGGATTTAGACTCTTTTCAAACACCTGGCCTGCGCCTCCGGTGGCCATAATGGTTGATTTAGCTTCAATAATCGACATATTGCCTGATTGATCAAGAATTATCGCTCCTCGACATACGCCATCTTCTATAACCAGCTCAGCCACAAATGCATTTTCCAGCATTGTGATATTGTTCATTTCTTTAATTTTTTTATTAAGCGCCAAAAGAATTGGTTTGCCATGACCTTTTATAACATGAGTACGCGGCCTTTTTGAAAAGCAGCTTTTGAACGCCAGATATTTACCATTGTCTTTTTCGTAATTTACTCCCCATGAATCTAAGGTCTTAAGCGTATCAACAGCTTCATAAGCAACAATCCTGGACAATTCGGGAATAGACATTCCGTCAGCGGCGTCCATTATGTCATTGTAGTGTTCTTCCGGTGAATCATTCTTGTCGGCTGCACCGTCTCCTGCGTTAAACCCTGCCATTTCAGATGCTTCAAATGCTGTCGCACCGGAATGGGTAAATTCACCTTTCATTACCATTATCACGTTAACGCCTTCATTTGCGGCTTCCAATGCTGCCCGCGCTGCAGCTCCTCCTCCACCGATAACCAGTACGTCCGTTTTGATTACTTTCATATTTAAATTCCCTTCATACTCTATATCTTAATTCAACGAGCGCTTGCGCGAATTGTATGTCATAACACGGAAGCTGAAAGCGCTTTCTTTAGGCGTTTTATGTACGTCGCGCAGCTGGCATTTAATAAATAGTGTTGCAGGTTTTAACCTGCAACACCATCAAATTATTTCTTTTTAGAAGAATTTGTCATACCATTCATCAACTTCATCTTTTAAAATCAGAGGAGTTGCAAGCATATTAACTTTTTCGTATTTTTCTCCAAACAGAACCTTTGCAATTAGATCAACTGAATCTGCTGCACCTGTAGGATAGTATACTGTACCTGTTGCCTTACCTGCTTTAATTGCATCAGCCATTTCTTTTTGTCCGTCTGTTCCGAAAACAGCCATTTCTCCGGTACGGCCTGCGGCTTCGATTGCCTCCATTGCACCAAGAGCCATGTTATCACTTTGGCAATACAGAACATCAATATGATCATTAGCCTGTAAGATGTTCTCCATTAGGGTTAGACCCACATCTCTCTTATAGTCTGCACTTTGGTCACTTACAATTTTGATGTTAGGATACTTGTCAACTATAGAACGGAAACCTTTATGTCTGTCATTAGTTGCTGAAGCACCGAGTGTCCCCTGCATTTCAACAACAATAACTTCTTTCTCTGTTCCATAATTGTCTACAATCCATTGACCAACAACTTCACCTGCGTTGATATTATCTCCGCCAACAAATGCTGTATAGTCATCGTTGTCAATTGTACGGTCAACAAGAACCAAAGGTATTTTCGCTTTCAGAACTTCCCCTGCAATCGGAGTTAATGGTGCTGATTGTGTGGGAGCCATGAGTATCAGATCAACATCGGAAGACATTAAATCGTATACATTGTTAATCTGTGTCGTCGGATCATTTTTACCGTCAGTAAAAATGAATTCCCAATTATAGCCCTTTTCTTTTACTGCTGCTTCCAACTCGGTCGTAAGAGCAACACGATATGGGGTGTTCATATGGCACTGTGCTACACCAATAACAAACTTCTTGTTTTTAACATCCTCTTTGGGTGGTTCCTGTGATGCCGATGGTGATGCCGATGCCGAAGGTGTAGCTGATGTTCCCGGTGTCTGTTGTTGACCACATGCGGCCAGTACCGTTACTAACATAATGCCTACCAGCACTAAGGTCAGTAATTTTGTAATTTTTTTCATATTATTTCCTCCCTTTCTATTTCCAAAAGATATGCCTTATTGGCTATCCTTTGTATCAACCTAAAGCTTTACGATTCCTTCTCCAATTGTCTACATAAACTGTAACGAAAATTATCAATCCTGTTACAACCTGTTGTATATAAGGACTAACGTTAACCATGTTCAAAATATTTGACATAATTACGATTATTGCGGCGCCTATGACTGTTTTGAGTACGTTTCCTTCTCCGCCTGCCATGCTTGTCCCGCCTATTACCGTAGCTGATATGGCGTTAACATTATAGCCGACACCAAGGGTTGGGTCACATGCATTCATTCTGGCGGTAAGCATTATAGCCGACAAAGTTGCCAGAAAACCAGAAATCGCATAAACTATCATTTTTGTACGTGGTATGCTAATTCCTGAAAGTCGTGCTGCCTCAGGGTTTCCGCCGACTGCATGCACATGTCGTCCGAATGTTGTGTGTTTAAGCATAAAATGAGCAAGCAATACTACCACTGCAAATATAATTACCGGTACGGGCAATCCCATAGATTTACCATCCAGTTTAAAACTAAATACCTCGCCTGAACCCAGATATCTGTAGAACGGGGTTACACCTGATACAGGCTGCCCATTAGATGTCAGATATGCAACACCTCTTACTATTGTGTCCATGGCCATTGTCATTATGAATGGTGCTAATCCTTTACTTATACATAGTCCGTTAATGATACCTACAACAATACCGATAGCAACGGCTGTAAGAATAGCCACAAGAGAGCCTTTGCCCTGAAGTATTACGGCAACCATACCCGTTAATCCGATTAATCCGTTTACGCTCAAATCAATTCCGCCGTTAATAATTACGATAGTCATTCCGACTGCAATAACGCCTGTGACTGATACCTGACGTAAAACATTGATTATATTACTTGGTTGCAAGAATTTTGGGGATGCCATAGAAGCAATAGCAATGATGGCTAATAGTGCTATTCCTATACCGATTTTCCCCATAAACACTTTGAAATTCTTGAAAAATTCACTTTCTTTTACTGCGGTCATACTTTTTCCCCTCCGAAAGCATACGTCATAATTAATTCTTCGTTCGCATCTTTTCTTAATACCTCACCAGTGATTGTTCCTTCATGCATTACTATAATTCTGTCGCTTACACCAAGTATCTCAGGCAATTCAGAGGATACCATTATAACAGCAGCACCTTCATCTGCCAGTTGAGACATCAGCTGATATATTTCTGCTTTTGCCCCCACATCAATACCTCTTGTCGGTTCATCAAATATATAGATGCTTGCGCCTGAATTAAGCCATTTACCGACAACAACCTTCTGCTGATTTCCACCGCTAAGACTGGATACCTTCTGTTCAGGCCCGGTAGTTTTTGTGTTCATTTTCTTAATGTATTTATTTACAATTCCAAGCTCTGTGTTATGATTAATAACTCCCATTTTGTTTGAAATTGTATTCAAGCTTGCCAGTGTTGTATTTTCCCGGACAGGGAGGCAAAGTACGAGGCCCTGAGTCTTTCTGTCTTCGGTAGCAAATGCAATGCCGTTCTTTATTGCTTGTTTTGGAGTTTTAATGTTAACCTTATTACCGTTTATATATATTTCTCCACTTTCATACTGGTCGGCGCGGAAAATAGCTCGCATTGTTTCTGTTCTCCCGGCGCCGACCAGACCAGAGAATCCAAGAATTTCACCTTTTCTTACTTTAAAGCTTACATTGTTTACATGAGGCTTATTAACCAAATTCTTAACTTCAAGAATAACATCACCCGGATTTGGATTTCGTGTTGGATAATAATTTTTAATATCGCGCCCTACCATCATTTTGATAAGATCTTGCTTTGTTGCATCTTTAATAGCAATCTCGCCTGATATTCTTCCATCCTTAAGAACAGTCGCCACGTCGCATACTCTAAAAAGCTCCTCAAGTTTATGCGAAATGTAGATTACAGTAATACCATGTTCTTTCATGTTCTTAATAACTGAGAATAAAGACTCAATTTCATTGTTAGTTAATGAGCTAGTCGGCTCATCCATAATTATTATCTTGGAATTATGAATAAGCGAACGTGCAATCTCAATAAGTTGGCGCTGTGCTGCACTTAGTTGTCTTACAGGCACTTTTGTATCTATATCAAGTTTCACTATCTCAAACACTCTTTTTGCTTCTGAACTTATGTATTTCCAGTCTATTCTGCCACCTTTTGTAGGAAGGCAGCCAAGAAAAACATTTTCTTCAGCATTCAACTGCGGTATCAGCGAAAGCTCTTGATATATAATACTTACACCCAGCTCACGAGCATGGTAGGGGTTCCTAATATCTTCAGGCTTACCGTCAATCAGGACTTCGCCAGAATCCTTTGCGTGCGCTCCTGATAATATTTTCATCAATGTCGATTTTCCAGCTCCGTTTTCACCAATCAGAGCATGAACATCACCGCGTTTTACCTTGAAGCTAATATCAGTAAGAACCTGAACACCGGAAAATGATTTATTAATGTTTTTAAACTCAAGAATCGGGCCATCTTTCATAATCATTTCGCTTGTATGTCCCTCCTTCTAATGCGATTATCAATCGCTTTCTGAAACAACTTCTTTCAATACTTTCAGCTGAGCGGTTCCGTTTAATACTTCTTCGCCCCTTTGATTGGTACAGCTTATGTCAAGATTTACAATATGGCGTTCTGTAATAACTTCTGCAATTGTTGCTTTTGCCGTAATAGTATCGCCAAATCTTACGGGAAGCAGAAATCTAAATGACAGACCTCTTTCAACTGCTGCGCAAGTGCCGGGTCCCTGTAATGGAACACCCAGAACTGTTGATATTAGCCCTACTGTAATAACTCCATGTGCAATTCGTCCGCCGAAACGAGTTCTTGATGATAATTCCTCATTAAAATGAATTGGATAAAAATCTCCGGATATTGCAGCAAATAATGCGGTGTCGGTCTCAGTGATGGTTTTGGTGAATACCGATGATTCCCCTACTATGTAATCCTCGATTTTTTTACGATATACTGTCATTATTTTTTCCCCCTTGTTTTTATTTGTTTTATTTAAT
>CAYWXN010000024.1:0-8001 GCA_964462075.1 uncultured Ruminiclostridium sp.
CCCAGAGATATAACGCCTTTCATCTCATTTACTAAATCAAAGTACTTTCTTATCCCCGATGGGGGGGTCTCTAAAATATTTTTCTTAACCATAGCCTTTATATTCATAGAACAACAGCCTCTCTATCATCCTGATGATTTTTATTGAAAACAACCCCACTGTCTTTGTATTTTTTTAATACAAAATGAGTAGCACAGCTTAATACCGATTCTATAGGTGCAAGCTTCTCTGCCACGAAAAGGGCAACATCTTTCATATTTTTCCCTTCAACAATAACAAACAGGTCAAATCCTCCAGATACAAGACTACAAGCCGTTACCTGAGGATATTGATAAATTCTCTCGGCTACTTTGTCAAAGCCCTGGCCTCTTTGGGGTGTTACCTTTACCTCTATATAAGCAGTAACATATTGATCGTCTACCTTTTCCCAGTCAATTAACGCATTGTATGCAATGAGTATCCCTTTATCATCAAGCTCCTTAATTGCATCACTGACTTTTTCCGAAGTTGTTCCCAGCATTACAGCCATCTCTTCTAAAGATAGTCTGCAGTTATTTTTTAGAATATTCAAAAGTTCTTTTTTCATAAAATCAGACTCCTCTCATATTTTATTACTATGCCCGCTTATAACGAGAATAAAGATTTCCTCCACTTCTTAGTGGCGGGTAAGGGTTACTGCCAGCCTCGAGTTTCAACGACTCGGGACCCGTTCGAAATCTTTGATTTCGATAACGGGTGAGGTCGTTATTACGGAGTAACAAGGTTCCCGGGTACCCATTGGCAATCTTTGATTGCCATAATGGGTGGGGTTCTTATATTCTCATTAGAACAGTAAGAACGGTCTGTCAAATAATTTTTTGTTTAATAAAACCCTGCTAGTATAAGCAGGGCCGTTAAATGTTCGCATTATTCGGATTCAGCCTAATATTTAAGGCGGCTCAGATCAATTATATGTACCCTGATTATCATTTTCATTATTTTCGTTATTTCCCACATATTCTGCTTCTTTGCTTTCTATGTAGCTTTCAGCTTCATTTAAGAGACTTTGATATTTATTGAGCATATCGACTATTTGAACCTTCATAGTCTTTACATCTCGCTTAATATCAATGATTTTTTCTCTTTCATTTTCAAGAGCTGCTTCAAGTCTACTCTTTTCCTCAGTCGCTCGTTCTTTTGCCTCTTGCATAATAGAATCAGCTTTTTCCTGCGCTGTTATAAGTGCACTTGCAATTCTTTCTTTTTCCTTTGAAAGGGTTTGGCTGTTTTGAGCAGCGGACTCATAACGAGTTTTCATTTCACGAATCTGAAGCTTTAAATTAGATATCTCATCATCCTTTTCTTTTAAACGCAAATCAAATTCGTATAATATTTTTTCAATATAGGCGTTAACATCTGACTTGTTAAAACCAAAGGCGGAGGTACCAAATTTCTTTTCACCTGACATAACCAACACTCCTATCAAAATAATAATCTATAATTAGAATTAAATATACTTTTCCAGTAATGCTTTTAAGTCCGTTTTTGAACGTGCCCCTATAACCTTTTCTAACTGATTCCCATCTTTAAAAGCAATCATGGTAGGGATACTCATAATATTATAATTACTTACCAGTTTATTTTCCTCGTCTACATTTACTTTCCCTATTTTAAAGCGACCGTCATATTCTTCGGCAAGCTCATCAATAGTAGGCCCGATAGCCCTGCATGGACCGCACCAATTAGCCCAAAAATCAACAAGCACAGGAACAGAAGATTTCAAAACTAACTCTTCAAAATTGTCGCTTTTTATTATCAAAACCTTTTCAGAAGCCATGTATTATTCCTTCCTTTTGTATCAAAATAGTATTTTATTATTTAGTTTATAATATATTTCATTTATTTACAACAAAAAGTCTTAATAATAAGTTCTGCTTAGTTAGTTCTAAGTCTTATATCGGCATATTTATAATATGAGTTAGCTTTAATGCATGCAGTAGTAGCAATACAAAAGAGTCTTATTGAACCTAGTTTTCTTCTCGAACATTTGTCATGGAAAATGCTAAAAACTTGGTTGACAAATGTTATGTAATAATTTATAATCAAAATGACAAATGTTAAAGAAAAAGTTACGAGCTTTCGGTTCATTCTATAAAAAGTCAATTTAAACGGCCTATAAGTAATTACTAGATAACTATTGTGCAAAATTAAGCTAATACTTATTGACATCATGAAACATGGTTCATCCAGCAATGGAGGTGAGTTTATTGATAGAAGTTAAAAAATTAACTAAAAACTATGGAAACAACCGAGGCATCAAAAACCTCACCTTTAAAGTTGAAAAAGGTGAAATTTTAGGTCTCTTAGGTTCCAACGGAGCAGGAAAGACTACCACCATGAATCTATTAACCGGTTATAAACCTCCCACCTCCGGTGAAATTTATGTCGATGGGATAAATTTTTTGGAAAACCCTATGGAGGCAAAGAAAAAAATCGGCTACCTGCCGGAGATTCCACCTCTTTACCCCGAGTTTAAGCTGATGGCTTACTTGCGCTTTACAAGTGATTTAAAGGGTGTTCCGACTGAACTAAGGGAAGATCGCATTAAAAAGGTAATGGATCTTGTACATATAACTGATGTAAAAGACAGATTAATAAAAAATCTATCAAAAGGTTATAAACAGCGATTAGGGCTTGCCCAGGCATTAATAGCAAACCCTGATGTGCTTATTCTTGATGAGCCTACTGTCGGCCTTGATCCCAAACAGATCCATGAGATGCGCTCACTAATAAAAAGTCTTGGCAAGGAACATACAATAATCCTGAGTTCTCATATACTTGCTGAAGTCAGCATGGTCTGCGACAGAGTAATCATTCTGAAAAACGGGGAAATCGTTGCAATAGATACTCCCCAAAACTTGGCCACGGAGTTATACAATACAGAAAAATTCTTTGCTAGAATCAAAGGTCCATCCGAGAATGTATTATCAGAAATCAAGGGCATTGAAGGAGTCCTTAATGTTGATATACAACACGTGGGCTCAGTGGGTGGATTTTTCGGTTACATCATTGAAACTTCAAAAAACACTGACGTAAAAACTCCTCTTTTCTTTAGAATGGCATCGCTTGGCTATGCAATTCATGAATTAAGAACAGTAAATGCAAGCTTGGAAGACATATTCATCCAGCTTACGGCTGATACAAAAAGCGACGGGGAGGCTTTATGACATGGGTGCAATATTCAAGAAAGAAATTTACATTTACTTTTACACACCATTTGGATATATTTTCAGCGGACTTTTTCTTTTATTGTGTGGAATAATTTTCTCGTTCTATAATCTTTCGGGAACTAGAGCTGATGTCCTTGGTATGCTTGGTGCCCTTAATATGGTCTCCATTGTTATATTTCCAGTTCTCACAATGAAGCTTCTCGCTGAAGAAAAGAAAGCTTCCACTGATCAGCTTTTATTTACTTCCCCTGTGACAATAACATCAATAATATTGGGTAAATATTTTGCCGCGCTTTTTGTATTTCTTATCACCCTAGCAACAACCGGGATTTTTGCGGTTTTTATCGCTATCTTTGGCGATACAACTCCGGGGGCTATTATAGGGTCATATTTTAGCTTTGCCATGCTGGGAGCCGCCTACATAGCTATTTGCCTTTTTGCATCGTCTTTAACAGAAAACCAAGTAACGTCGGCCATCCTCGGCTTCGGGTTCCTTTTTGGCTTTATGATAATAGGATTTTTATCAAATTCAACACCTTGGCCTATTATTAATAAAGTATTGAAATCCCTTGCCATACTTAGCAAATATGATGAGTTCACCAGCGGGGTACTGAGGATAAGCCCATTGGTCTACTACCTCAGCTTTACGGTTGTTTTCATCTATTTGACTGTTCAGGTTGTGGAGCACAGGCTGAAGGACAAGGAGGCGTAAAAATGGAAGGAAACAAGGATAACAAATCAATCAATAACGGTATAAATAGCAAGATAAATAAGATTTTAACCTTGGTTATACTTATAATTGTTCTTATCTTTGCAAATATTCTATCAGAGAGAATTCCTTGGAAATACGACATGACTTTCGAAAAGATATTCTCATTGTCTGATCAAACCCTTAAAGTTTTAACTGATCTTAATCAGAAAGTAAATGTAACAGCATTCTATCAGGAAGGAAAAGAAGATGCCACAGTAAAAGCACTTCTTGGAGAATATGTAAAGCATAGCGGAGGTAACATTGCCATTCAATTTGCCGATGCTGATACGAACCCTTTATTGGCTAAGAAATATGACAGGGAAAACAAAGGGTTATTCAATGAAACAATCGTCTTTGAAAGCGAAGGTGCCGTAAAAAAAGTTACCGGCTCAGATATATACTCACTAAATGATGCCTATGGTAAAACGTTCGGCGGTGAACAGCAGTTTACCGGAGCCATACTTTATGTGACATCCCCGGATCTTTCCAAATTCTATTTTCTCGAAGGTCACCAGGAGACAGATCTGGAAGAGAACTTATTCAAGCTAAAAAGCAAAATTGAAAGTGAAGCCGGTGCGGTTGAGAGCCTTAACCTCATCAAATCCGGCGGCGTGCCTGAAGATGCTGATGTTCTTGTAGTTGTCTCCCCCAAAAGAGATTTGGGCCTCGAGGAAAAAACCATGCTCCAGAATTATCTTTCTAAAGGCGGAAAGGCTCTGTTTCTGTTTGATGTGCTTGGGCCTGATACCGAACTTACTAATTTCATAGAACTGATGAATTTTTACGGTATCGGCATCAAAAATAATTTCATTGTTGAAGAAGATGATTATGCCTTTTACTCGGACAACAAAATGTTTTTAGTTCCTTTTTATGAATCACACAGTATTGTGGAAAGCTTGAGTACTGAGAATATGGCTATCATATTCCCCTATACCATGAGACTTGAGAAATTGGAAAAAGACGACCGAAATCTGATTGTGGAGCCCGTCCTATCCACCTCCGAGATTTCATGGGCGAGATACAACGTTACTGATGGAGCGCCGTCAAAAACCAGTGAAGATGTCTCGGGACCATGTGTTGTAACTTATGCAGTCACTCGGGACAACACCGATGACAGATTCGGAGATACCAGGATTATTGTGGCAGGCAATGCAAAATTTATTGATAACAACATGCTGGATATACAGGGTAATATTGACCTTTTCATGAACTCTGCCAATTGGGTGCAAGGTAAAAAAGAGGCAATTTCCATACGTCCCAAGATGATGAACTCCAACCGCATGATTGTAAGGGGTGCAGGTTATATTATCCTTTTAATCGTTTCGGTTCTTGTGATACCTATGGTAGCGTTTGGCACCGGCCTTATTATATGGCTCAGAAGGAGGCATGCATGAAAAATTTCCGCTCAGCAATTATTCTTTTTGGCATATTGGTTGTATTTGTGGCAGCCTTTTTCCTTATTGATAATATCTGGGCTGATGATGATAAGGCCATATACAAGCTTGAAGCTAACAGCATAGTTGAAATTGATATAGAATCTGGGACTGACAAATGCTCATTTATAAAGAACGGTGATAAATGGGAGATGGTGTTTCCGAAAAAATACGAGATTAATGAAGAGCTTGTGCAAATGATGGCGAAAAAGCTGGAAAATCTTGAGGCTCTGCGGGTACTTAAAAAAAATCCCGGGGACTTGGGTCAATTTGGTCTTGACAATCCGACCATGCTGATAGGGTTCAAACTCTCCGATGGCGGTAAAGCAAAACTGCTTGTAGGACAAAACACAGCATCCAACTATCAGTACTATGTAATGGATTCGAACTCAAAAGCCGTGTGCACAATAACAGCCAATGATCTTGATGTGTTCAAAAAAGGAAAAGCTTCTGAATTCAGGGATAGAAGTTTTCTGGCAGAGGACCTGGGAAGGATTAAGAGATTAGAATTAAAAGCCAAAGATAAAGAAAAAATCGTTCTTACTGAGTATGATGCCGGTAAATGGTGTCTTATTGATCCTTGTAAGGCAGAGGTTAGAAATGATGATGTCACCGACATGCTTTCAGCTTTGGCAAGTCTTGAAGTAAAGGAATTCGTTGAGGATGACCCTGAGGATATTTCGCGATACGGTCTCATGGATCCGATTTATACCCTTCTTCTCGAAGACGAGGAAGGAAAGATACGTAAATTTTTCTTCGGTCTGAAAGACAACGAAGAAAAAGAAATATATATGATGACTGATAATGGAAATGGAGTGTATACAACCTTAACAGAAGCTTTCGATCCTGAGGGCATATTGATTGATGACTTAATAAACTTAGCACCATTAAGCATAGGGATAGGTAATGTAAGCCGAATCACTGTTAAAGACGGCGGAAAAACATCAGTATTTCAGCGGGATTTTTCAACTGAGGATGACGACTTTACCTTGAATGGGCACAATCTTTCCAAAGAAGATTTCATGGCGCTGTATGTAAATATAATGGCGCTGTCGGCAGAAGGCTATGACCAGGGAAAAAAATCTGATCACATTGAGATGTCCATCACCTTTGAGTTTGTTAACAGTACGGAAAGCATAGTGCTGGATTTATACGAAAGGAATGACAATTCCTATTTTATGGCAGTAAACGACGGGCTTCTTCCGTTTTATGTTACAGAACACAAGGTCGAATTAGTAAGAAGATGGATGAAAAGAGTATTAGAAAGCGAGAGTAAATAAATTAAGGCGATGCTAACCCTTATGGGATTTAGTATAAAATATCAAGGAGGTATTCAGATGAAAAGTTTCTCAAGGAGGATGCTCGCTGCTTTATTGTGCATTGTATTAACATTAACAATGCTAGCAGCCTGCGGTAATGAAACCCCTAATGCAGCACCGGCAGCACCTGTAGATGACAGCAGAGTTCGCGATGTAAACGGCTACAAAGTACCTAAATTTGAAGGTAGTCCCGATGAAACCTACCACATGAACGTTATGGTTTCTGGTGTTGAGTACTGGTTCCCTGTTTATGAAATGTTCAAATGGTGTGCATGGGAATTGGGCGTAAAGTCTGTATATGGCGGAACCACTGAAATGGATGCCAACAAGCAGATTGCTTCCTTTGAACAAGCTCTTGCACAGAAACCGGCAGGAATCTTCTGTCACCCTGTAAATGGTGATGCGTTTATAGCACCCATAAACAAGGCAATTGATTCAGGCGTACCGGTAGTAACATTTGCTAATGACTCACCAAACAGCAAGCGCAGAGTATTTATTACATCCGATAACGTTTATGAAGGCCAGGTTTGTGCAAAAGAATTAGCTGGCGCTCTCAATTCACAAGGCGAAATAGCTATGCTGGAGAACCCTGGACAGACAAATCATGATATTTATATGAAATCAGTTCAGGCTGAACTCGAGAAGAATTACCCCAATATGAAAATTGTTGCTTCAGCAGCTCCCTCACAGGATACAACTAAAGCATACAATGCATCTCTTTCGTTCATCCAGGCACATCCAAATCTAAGTGCGATAATAACTCCCGAAGGCCCTGACGCTTTGGGTGCAGCCCAGGCAGCGAAGGAAAAAGGCGGCAAGGTTTTAGTTCTTACCAGAGACTTAAACGAGCAAATACTTAACATGATTAAGGCCGGAGAGGTTTGGGGAGCTATAAATCCTGATCAAGGTATGCAAGGATACTTTGGTATGTTAACCCTCTTTGTAAGCAAACACACAGAGCTGGTTGATCCTATGTCCGACTATGCGATCAAAGGCAATAATCCTGTACAGCTTCCATACATAAACAATGGTATGACAGTTGTAACCGCTGAAAATGCCGATGCGTTCTATTGGGACAAATATCTTAAGAGACGCGGAACAAAGGGTATTGAAGAGTAGATCAAATAGGCAGAAAATTTAAGAAAAATTTTAGCGGCAATACAAATGTATTGCCGCTAAAATAAAAAAAATAGACTCTAAACTGTTTTAGGTGGTGAAACTCCAGTGTCAGAAAATTTATTACTAGAGGTCAAAGGAATCGATAAAAGCTTTGGTGCCACAAAGGCGCT
>CAYWXN010000024.1:8101-14815 GCA_964462075.1 uncultured Ruminiclostridium sp.
GAATTGAGTATTTCCAACCAGCAGGTCGTTGAAATTGCAAAGGCTCTTTCAATGAATTGTAAGATTATTATTTTTGATGAGCCTACAGCAGCGCTCTCTGAAAAAGAAGCCGAATCCCTGTTTAAAATAATACGGGAACTAAAGAGTAATGGTATTGGAATTATTTATATAAGCCACAGAATGGCAGAGGTGTTTTCCCTGTGTGACAGGGTTACTGTTATGCGTGATGGCCGCCTTATTGATACTAAAAATATAAATGAAACAACCTCAAAAGAAATAGTGAATTTGATGGTGGGAAGAGAAATCGGAGATATGTATCCTCCAAAAAGAGATAGCAGTACATGCTCGAAAGAGAGCATTTTTGAAATCAGAGAATTCTCCGACGGTAAAAGATTTAAAAATATCAGTTTTAATTTACAAGAAGGAGAAATCCTCGGCCTCGCCGGGTTGGTCGGAGCCGGAAGAAGTGAAGTAGCGCAGTCTGTTTGCGCACTGAATTCAAAAATAAGTGGTGAAGTTCACTATCAAGGATCGAAAATAAATATTAAATCTCCGGGGGAATCCATCAAGCATGGGATAGTATACCTAACAGAGGATAGAAAAAGCTCCGGACTTTTCTTAGATTTAAGTATTAAATGGAATATATCAGCAATGAAATTATTAAATATATCCAAAAAAGGCTTAATAAAAAACAATTTAGAGTCAAACCAATGTGATACCTTTATACGTGAACTTGGCATAAAGTGTTCGGGAATGAATCAAAACCTTTCATCATTAAGCGGAGGCAACCAGCAGAAGGTTCTATTGGCAAAGCTATTAACGGTCAAACCAAAGATAGTGTTTATGGATGAGCCAACCAGGGGGATAGATGTTGGGGCAAAAAACGAAATCCACAAACTAATAAGGAAACTTGCCAATCAAGGCACCGGAATTGTTCTCATTTCTTCTGAGCTTCCTGAAGTTGTCGGTATGTGTGACAGAGTGGTAGTAATGCACGAAGGAAGGCTTAGCGGTGTTGTAGTTGATGAAGAAATTAATGAAAAGAAGATTATACAGCTGGCATCAGGTGTATAAAATAATTTTATCAAGGTAAGGGGTAATATTTATGTCCGATATGAATAATGTTCAAGTTGAATCAACCATCATAAAAAGAAACTCATTTTCATCAATGTTCAAACAAATGAAAAATATAAGAGAAATGAATATAATCCTTATAATAATTGCCGTGTGCGTAATCATGTCTTTTGCGTCCCCCTACTTTCTTACTTGGGGGAATATTGAGTCAATAGTTATGCAGTTCTCCACAGAGGGCATTGTTGTTATAGGGATGACTGTTATGCTGATACTAGGCGGTATCGATATATCAGTAGGCTCAATCATGTGCTTTTCCATGGTACTTCCTGCAAAGATATTTTTAGCAGGTGGTAATCCCTGGATTTCAGCCTTAGCAGGAGTCATTGCTTGCATGCTAATTGGTGCCATAAATGGTTTCTTTGTCACAAAAGTAAAGTTGCATCCCTTTATTACAACTCTCGCGACGGCAGCTATTATACGAGGAGCCTGTTATGTACTAACCGAAGGTTCTCAGATTTCGTTATATACTCTTCCGGATTCCTTCAAGTACATAGGTGTTGGAAAGCTGCCCGGCGGCATTCCTTTTATCATTGTATTATTCTTTATAATTGTAGTAATAAGCGATTTCCTACTAAGAAAAACATCAATATTAAGAAACGTCTTTTATACCGGAAGTAATGAGAAGGCCGCAAGATTTTCAGGTATTAATGTTAACAAAGTGAAGTTTTGGGTGTTTGTTTTATGTGCAGGACTAACAGGCCTGGCAGGCATTATATTCATGGCAAGATTCGGAATGGCTACACCAAATTTCGGTGTCGGTCTTGAAATGACTGCAATTGCTTCAGCAGTCATTGGCGGTGCCAGTATGAGCGGAGGAAAAGGAACGGTTTTCGGATCAATACTGGGAATCTGTTTATATTATCTAATCTCAAGTTCATTAATTCTGCTGCATGTCAATGCCTACTGGCAGGAATTCGCAAGGGGCCTTATTCTATTGATTGCCATATCAATAGACAGTATTGGCGAAATGCGTAAGAGTAAGAGAGCATATAAAGCTGCAGCGTGATGTGGGCATGAGCGTGAGCGACGAATATTAAGCGACATCGTTAAGCTTCCCCCCCATTACCCCTAGCAGTATAATATTACTCCAAAATCAAAGGTGCTGATTCTATACTTAATCAGCACCTTTTATCTGTCAATATGTAACATCAAACTATGTGAAAAACGCTTTAGCAGCTAAAATATACATTCTTGTATTGTCTTTTCAATATAAAATGTTGTTTCGTTCCGAGGTTCTATATCCAGTTTATTATTCTTCACCACTATTTCTGCCAGTTCCGGCTTATCATAATAGCATATTACATTTATAGGGTTATTGACCAGAGACGTACCAATCAATGTATCAATCTCGATAACATAAAGTTTGCCGTGCCTTCCCGATGAAACAATTCTATTGACTGTTTCATCAATATCCGCTTCGGGCAGCTTTATCAATGCCACATCCTCTCCATCATAATACTTTACCAAAACCTCATATAGCTTATCCATAAAGACATCCCCTTTCTCCTATTATAAAATTAATAAAGTTATTCAATGATTTTTTCCTTGACAAGACTATTAATGGCCACAGCAAAGATCAAAACCAAGCCTTTTACTAATGATTGCCAGTATGGAGCGATCCCGATTACCTGCATTCCGGCTGTCAGGCAGGTTAATATTAGTACACCGACTGTTGTCCTTAACACTGAGCCTTCTCCGCCGGTATAGGAGGTGCCTCCCAGCACAACCGCTATCATTGCATCCATCTCCATGCCGGAACCTGTCGTAGGATCTCCAAGGCTCAGCAGGCTTGCTCTGGCAATCCCTCCAAGGGATGAAAACAACCCGACAATGATATACAAAAGCCATACAACTGCTTTTGTATTGATACCCGATAACTCGGCTGCAGTTTTGTTCCCTCCGATCGCCGCAGAGTATTTGCCTAACACAGTCTTCTTTTGAATAACGACCAGTATGCCCACTACAAATACAGTAACATAGAATGCAATGGGAAGTTTTAAGAAAAAGCCGGTACGGGCAAACTTTATCACGTCTTCCGGAAGACCTTTTATTAATCCAATTCCTCCCGGAGACAATAACTTGCCAAGACCAATAGATAGGCTCATTGTTGCAAGAGTGGCAATAACAGGAACTATACGCATTTTAACAACAAGAAAACCATTAATGAAACCAACAATCAGACCTAAAAGTAGCGTCAGTACAGAAGACCATAAGTATCCAATACCGGATTTTATACAAATGGCAAATATAACTGAACTGAGCCCAACAATTCCTCCCACTGACAGGTCAATATTCCCAGATATCATAAGCAATGTTACAGATGTGCCAACAAGCAATGCCGGAACAGATTGTCTGAGTATATTTACTATATTGGGTACACCAATAAATTTAACCGATATTAGGCTGAATACCAGCACAATGGATCCCAGTACGCCAAGGACGTAAATAGTCATAACTGTAGTTTTCCATGAAATCTTACCTAGAGCTTTCATATCTGCCCAACTCCTCTAATTTTTTCGATTCAATCTTATCCTATTTATACTTTCCTTTTATCCAGGGCAAATCTTTGAGCCAATATGGCAGCAATAATAACAAACCCTTTTACCAGCATCTGCATTGCCGGCTGAAAACCAAGCATGTTGACAGATGTACTCAGTATACCTAGGATGAATGCTCCCACAACGGCACAGACTACTGATCCAAAGCCACCGGCAATACTGGTTCCGCCTAAAACTGTAACTACCAGAGCATCAAATTCATAACCGGTTCCCAAAGCACAGTTTCCGGCATTAAATCGTGATGCCATAACAATCCCTGCCACTCCCGCTAAAAATGCACTTGCTATGTAGAGCAAGGAAATTTCTTTTTCAACCTTTATACCTGAAAGTTTTGCAGCCACTTGATTTGCGCCTAAAAGATATATTCTTCTGCCAAACGCTGTTTTGTTTTCTATAATCAGTGCTATAACCAGAAGAAAAACCATTATTAAAACAGCAATATTTATTGTACCGATAATAGTATACTGACCTATCTCCTTATATATGGGAGGAAGACCTGTGATACGCTGTGCTCCCTTCGCTATTATCATAGCAATACCCCTTGAAATAGCCATGGTACCCAAGGTAACAACTACTGAATTAACCTTTACCTTGATAATAAAAAAGGCATTTATTACTCCAATCAGCATACAAACAATAAGCGTAATAAAAAGGGCTACACCATAACTCATTCCCATACCCGAAGCGAGACCTGATGCCCCGGGGACTCTTGCCTGACAGAGAAAAGCCGATAAAACTGCTCCCAGAGAAATGATTCCTCCTACAGACATGTCGATATGTCCGGTTATTAAAAGGAATGTAACTCCTATTCCGAGAATAATAATCTCTGCTTGTTGGGCAATAAGGTTTGATATGTTGTTTATATCAAAAAACCTCGGAACAATGAGAGAAGCCGCAATAAATACCACAGTAAGCACACCAAGCATTGAAAGGTTTATAAAAGTCAAATTACTTATTTTAGAGCCCTTTGGTTTGCATGAATCATTTTTTGTCCGCATGCTTACTCACCCCCCGTTACTATATGAAGAATATTTTCAGTATCAATTTCGGTGCCATTTTCAATTTCCGCCTTCAAGCTTCCGTCACTAAGCAGAAAAATCCTGTCACAATTGTTTACTATTTCGGGCAGTTCAGAGGAGAACATCATAATGGATTTACCTTCTTCCGCTAATTTCCTTATTATCCCATATATTTCACCCTTAGCACCGACATCAATTCCTCTTGTGGGCTCATCAAGAATTAATAAATCTGTATTTGCAAAAAGGCATTTTGCAAATACCACCTTTTGCTGGTTTCCGCCTGAAAGCTTCGATACCTCTTTTTCACAGCTATGAGTAATAATATTGAGCTTTTCAATAGACTCTGAAGCAGCTTTCATCTCTTTATGCCTATTAATGAAAATCCTATCTGAAATTCTTTTCATATTCATAACAGGAATATTATTTCTGATTGTTAAAATTGAAAATATGCCCTGGGATCGCCTCTCTTCCGGAACCAATGAAACACCGCACTTGATTGCTTTATCCGGCGATTTTTCAAGGAGACTTCCTTTATATACTATTTCACCTTGATATTTATCTGCCCCAAAAATTGCCCGGGCTAATTCGGTTTTTCCTGCCCCAACAAGGCCATAAAAGCCTATTATTTCACCCTTTTTCAAGTTAAAGGATATATTTTTCAGTTTACTGTTATTAATATTATGTGCTTCAAGAATTATTTCTGATGGCTGCTCTTCTTTTTTCGTATAGGATTCAATTACAGTCTTTCCAATCATTAGCTTGATAAGCTCAGCTCTGTCTTTTACATCTGAGACTGGTTTTGTTTCAATATGCTTTCCGTCTCGCATTACTGTTACGTAATCACCTATTTCAAAAATCTCATCCAGCCTGTGGGATATGTAAATAACGGTGACATTTTTCTCTTTAAGACCCTTTATTATTTTAAAAAGACGCTTGATTTCACTCTCAGATATTGCAGCCGTAGGCTCATCCATAATTATAATATCAGATTCCGAAGCAACCGCCTTTGCTATCTCCACAATTTGTTTTTTTGCAACGCTGAGCCTTGATACACTTTGTTTTGGGTCAATACTGGGCTCTATACTGTGGAGCGCCTCTAAAATCTTTTTTATCTTTTTTGATTTTTTAAGAAATCCCAGGATGGTATCCTCTATTCCCAGAGTCAGATTTTCTTCAACTGTAAGCTGATCCACAACATTTAATTCCTGGAACAATGTACTTATACCTTTTTCCTTTGCATCCTTGGGATTGTTTGCTACATATTCCTTCCCATTTAAATAAACGGTTCCTGAATTTCTAAAAAAAGCACCTGTAAGGATCTTAATAAGAGTTGATTTACCTGCTCCGTTTTCTCCTACAAGGCAATGTATTGTATTTCTTTTTATATTAAAACTTACATCATCCAGTGCACGGACACCCGGAAAATCCTTTACAAGATTTTTTATTTCCAAGACATTATCGCTCATGGTTTCTTCTCCCCTTCTTGTGGATAAACATAAATACCATAGCGCATTCTTAAAACCTATCGGGAGAAAATGTCAATCGTCTCCCGATAGGTTTTTGCCATCTAATACAAGTTCAATTATTAATTGTACGTAGGTACGGCAAGAGTAGCGCCAAACTGTTCATTATACCAATCAACAGCTTCTTTTACATCCTTCTGACTCCAGTAACCGATAAGCTTATTTTGAATGTAGATAGTCTCAGCACTTTCGTCAAGTTGCTTTATCTCTCCGGTATAAATCTTCATCAGAGTATCGATTCTAACCATTGCTGTCTCTTTTGGCGGAAGACCCATAGACATTTTTAAAGAGCTGTTGGGATCAAAGCAGCCTATTAACTCATTTTCAGGACAATCCACACTACAAAGGATTTCTGTTAACGGAACACCGTTATCCATTTTTCCTCTTCCGAGCTGCTGGAGTGCAGGCAATACGCCAACCGTCAGATCGGCAGCTTCCGAATAGATTATATTGATGTCAGGATTTGCCTGTATTAAGTCT
>CAYWXN010000025.1:0-7661 GCA_964462075.1 uncultured Ruminiclostridium sp.
CAATTGAGTCGTTTTGCGACATAGAAACAGGATGTTGGCATGGAGCGCTAAATCGTAGCAGGCTATAGCCGCCAAATAGGTTTCGCACAGTCTAATGGTTCTTTACTCTGACTCGTATTGCCTCGGCGTGGGCTGTCAGCCCCTCGGCTTGTGCGAATGTCGCCACATCGGAAGCAACAGCATTAAATGCGTCACGGCTGTATGAAATTACACTTTGACGTTTTATAAAATCATACACTCCCAGAGGAGAGAAAAATCTTGCAGTGCCTGATGTAGGCAATGTATGGTTAGGTCCTGCAAAATAATCTCCGAGCGGTTCCGGAGAATAATTCCCCAAAAATATAGCTCCTGCATTCTTTATTAAAGGCAATAGATCAAACGGATTTTGTGTGCATACCTCCAGATGTTCGGGGGCAATTAAATTATTTATTTCTACTGCCTCATATATTGTGTCTGTAACAATTATGGCACCGTATTTCTCCAAAGATTCGGAAGCAATTTCTGCTCTTGTTAACTTCAAAAGCTGCTTTTCAAGCTCCTTTGAAACATTCTGGGCAAGTTCATTTGATGTAGTTAATAAAATTGATGATGCCAACTTGTCATGTTCTGCCTGTGAAAGCAGATCAGCCGCTACATAAGCAGGATTCGCAGTTTCATCAGCGATAATTAATATCTCACTGGGTCCGGCTATCATATCAATACCGCAGGTACCGAAAACCATTTTTTTTGCTGTGGCCACATAAATATTGCCCGGTCCCACTATTTTATCGACTTTGGGAACGGTTTGGGTCCCATAAGCCATGGCTGCAATGGCTTGCGCTCCTCCAACCATAAATACTCTGTCGACTCCGGCAAGCTTTGCGCAAGCCAGAATTACCGGATCTACCTTCCCGCTTTTGCGCGGAGGTGAGCAAAGGATAATCTCCTTTACCCCAGCTACTTTAGCGGGTATTACATCCATTAATACCGATGATGGCAACGGCGCGCTTCCCGCGGGAGCATATACACCTACTCTGGAAAGGGGGGCGATTTTCTGACCCAGAATAATTCCGTTTTCATTAGTTGTGAACCATGATTTTTCAAGCTGTTTTTCGTGAAAATCCCGTATATTCCCGGCTGCTTTTTCAATAACTATTAATAAATCACTATCAATTGAGTTTAATGCATCCTCTAACTCATTTTTAGATACTTCTATAGTTTCTAAGGCAAGCTCCACTCTGTCAAATTTTTTGCTGTACTCAATAAGAGCATCATCCTTGCGTTCTTTTACATTTCTGATAATATCAGCTGTGGCTCTTTCAACTTCAAGCTGACCCTCGAGACTTCTCTTGTTCAAGGCATCGAGTAATGGTTCTAAACTATCTTTTTGGTATTCATAAACCTTCATAATTTAACCTCTATACAACTTCTCTTTTATTAGTACACATAATAAATCTTTTAAAGCTGTTTTCTTATATCCTCTATAATTTTTGTAATACGTTGGTTTTCCATTTTCATGCTTACGCGGTTTACAACCATTCTTGCACTTATTTCGGAAATTGTGTCTAAAACAACAAGACCATTTTCCTTTAATGTGCGTCCGGTCTCAACCAGGTCCACTATAACCTCCGAAAGACCCACTAGCGGTGCCAGTTCTACTGATCCGCTCAGTTTTATTATCTCAACAGACTCACGCCTTTTATGCCGGAAATACGTTCTGGCTACCTCAGGGTATTTGGTGGCCACCCGGGTAATTGAAACAGAGTCCATTTTCCCTTCCAACTCTTTAGGGCCGGCAACGCACATTCTACATTCGGCAAATCCAAGGTCTAAAACCTCGTATAAATCTCTGCCCTCTTCAATCAATGTATCTTTTCCCACAATACCTATATCGGCGGCGCCATACTCGACATATACGGGAACATCGGCGGGCTTTGCCAGAAAGAAGCGAATTTTATTCTTTTCGTCTGAAAGAATCAGCTTCCTGGAATTGCCCTTCAGTTCTGTGCAATCAATCCCGGCTCCCTCCAGAAGGCTTATGCTAAGGTCTGTCAGGCGTCCCTTCGATAAAGCGAAAGTAATATACCTCATAGCGCTGTCTCCTCTCTTGAGCCATCATTTTTTATGCAGACAAATTTGTTGAATCTACGCAAGGCAGCATACTTTTTGCTTTCCTCGATTCCCATTTGCAAAATATCAAGTTCCGCAATGCAATTGTTCAGGATTAATTGTCTGCAATAGTCACCGGCAAGCTTACGTGCATTCTTTTCATAGGTTACAAAAACTCCTCCGGATTCCTGTAGCGATTGCTTTTTTTGCCTTTCTAATGCCATCATTACCATATTGATTCCAAGGGAAAAGCCTGTTGCTTCACAATCTCTGCCGAATTTTGCCACCAGCTTATCATAGCGACCCCCACTGAGAATCGGGAATCCGACCCCATAAGTGTAGCCTCTGAAAACAATTCCGGTATAGTAGTTTAGACTCTGTACCATACCAAAATCCAATGACACATATTGAGCAAGATTTCGATCTTCAAGTATTTCAAGAACCGCTTTAATGTTTTCTATTGCCTTAGTTGCAACGATACCGATATCCTCATAATTGATTTTTTGTAAAATGTCTTTAGATCCGAAAAGTTTGGGAAGATCCAGAATAATCCTCTTTAATGGATTCTTTACTTTATGTCTGTCCATAACCTGTTCTACGCCGACAAGGTTCTTCTGATCAATCAGCTCTCTGACTTCCTCTATTTCGTCCTCCGAAAGGCCGGATTCCTCCATAAGTCCTTTAAAGAAACCCACCTGCCCTATATCGATTTGAAATTCATCTATCCCCGTTGCCCTAACGGTCTCTATAGCCATGGCGACCACCTCGGCATCGGCTTCGGGAGAGTTAATACCCAAAAGCTCACAGCCCGCCTGGGTAAATTCATTCTGCCTACCTCCGCCCAATTCATCAAAACTAAAGGTGTTACCGATATAGCAGCATTTCAAAGGAAGCACCTCATCCTTAAGCTTTGTAGCTACTAAACGGGCCACTGGAACTGTAAGATCAGGTCTCAACACCAACAGCCTACCTTTGGAGTCACAGAATTTATACATGCTTTCCTGGTTTATGAGGCCTCTTTCCCCTCCAAAGGTATCGTAAAATTCTATGGTTGGGGTTTCTATTTCCTTATATCCGTTGAGTTTAAAGGCTTCTCTAATCTTGCTCTCCAGCAATCTTTTTTGGCGGCATGATTCAAATAATATATCTTGAACTCCCTCGGGTGTGTAAATATTCCACTTTTTCATGCTACAGACCTCACTTCATTACTTTATCACGCTAGTGTGGTGAATTATTCTCTTTATTTTATATATTTATGCTCGGTCTGTCAATAGAGATAATAAAAATTTTCCAGTCATGTCAACATATATTTTCCTTCTATGCGGGTAACGGCTCCGCCTCCGAAAAGAACTCGCTTTCTACCGTTGGTATCAAGTTTTGTTTTTAGCTGAACAATGTTATATTTGTCCTTAGTTCCGTTTTGTTCGATCACTAAAGACTCCCCATTCCATAGACTGTTTTTTATAAGATAATATCCAAATGCTGAATTCCCCGAACCGGTCGCGGTATCTTCCAGATATCCGAATGTTGGTGCAAATACTCTTGTTCTAAAATTGCATCGATCATCATAAGTTTCGCCGCAAAATACTTCAACAATATCTACACCATTATTTACACAGAAATTTTTTAAAGTATTTAGATCAGGATTGATATTAAGTATTGCGTCTAATGTTTTTATCGGAACTATCAAGGTTTCTAACCCCGCATTTACAATTGATATTTCAAATTCATCGCTAATAGCTGAAGCTGAAATATCCATGGCTGCCGCAACATCTTCTTTAATAATTTTTGATGTTCTGAATTCCGGATTCGGAGACATAATGAAAACTGCATCATCACTGGTAATGTGATTTTCCACTATCAATTGTCCCTTATTTGTTATAATATTGATCTCTTTTTCTTTCATTATGCTACTTGTATTTTTTATCATATCGTACATTATTGCGACTGTAGCGTGCCCGCAAAAATCAACTTCTCTTTCCGAAGAGTAGTATTTTAGAGAAAATGTAGTTTCATTGATTTTGCTAATATAGCCAACCTCACTTACAAATCCTTTAAGCTCTCTTGCTATTCTTAGCATCTCACTTTCATTGATGCTTTCCATCGAATCCAGATGTATGTATCCTGCAGGGTTTCCGTCCGATTCCATTGTGGCAAAAGCGTCGATCTTTTTGAACCTAAATTCTTTCATTTTCTTCATCCTTTCAACGGAGGAACCAAATAAAAATTATTTCTTTCCAAAAGCCCTCGGACATACTACTCTGCATCGGTTGCAATTTACAATACTAAAACCCCGGGCATTTGTTCCAAATGTATTTTTACGACATAACGACTGATTCGCATAATTCCCATCCAGTGCTTTTGCCGGACAACTATCCAGACACAATCGGCAGTTTTTAATGCATATTTCCTCAGCCAAAGGATCTGACTGGATATCAAGATTGGTGAGAACAGCCCCGATATTAAGCATACTCCCATACCGATTGTTTAACAGTATTGTGCTTTTCCCAAATGTACCGAGTCCCGCATTTACAGCAGCATGTTTCATGGATAATATGCCGCGGCCTTCTAATTCTTCCTCATCCCAGTATTCATACGGTCCGTCTGCTGGGATAGGAACAGCAATGCAATGAAAATCTCTTTCTATTTTTATAGATGCTTCATATGCAATCCTATCCAATTCTATGGGCCCAATATTATTGAAATGCTGATAAATAATTCTTGGATTTACTTTTGTAATTCCTTTAGGGACTGCCTTTGCAAACACTATTACCGACTTGCATTCATCATAAATGTCTTTAGGATGGAATCCTTCAGGGGCGTTATCAAATCTATCAATATTTGCAATACCACATAAATCAGAACCTAAATGCAAGAATAACTCTTTAATTTCATTCTTCATGCTACCCTACCTCATAATATAACTATTTTCTTAGAATTCTTCTTAGTGCTCCTTAATAGAGGATAAGCCAAACAGGCTGCCGGCCATTCCCAGAATAATACTGACACCCATAAGGACAAAAGCAACGCCTAAAACAAGATTAGCCTCAGTCGGCAAAGGAATAAACGGTATTGAACCGCCCATAACAAGATATCCCTGATGGATTAACAGTGCCATAATCAGCGAGGCCAATATCCCTGCCGCAACGGTGATAAGTAAGCCTACGCATATAAAAGGGAAACCTATAAACATTCGTGATGCACCCAAAAACCGCAGTGTTTTGATTTGATCTCTGTTATTGTAAATTCCCTGCCGAATCATATGTGAGATAATGATAATTGTTGTTATACCGACGGCGAATATAATAAGACTGCCAATAGCATTTATGCCCTTGATTATGCTGTTGATGCTCTCTAAAACTCCCCTGTTGTCTCTGACAAAATCCACTTCTTTAAATCTTTGTATATCTTCAATTACCGAATTTAAATAACCGGGATTAATCCGGATTTCTATGTAAGCTTTAAAGGGATTCTCATCAAAAAGCTCCAAAATACCTGCATCGTTTGCAAGAATTTCCTCCATCCTGCTATAGGCTTCAGATTCATCAACCACTCTGGCGCTCCAAACACCATCCAGTTTACCCAGATTTTCTGCCAAGGCCAGTACCTCTTTTTCTTCCAGGTCTTCACGAAAAAAAGCACTGACTTCGGCCTCTTCCTGCAACATAGTTACTAAGCGGGAGGCAATACTCCAGCCTGTTACCACCGATGCGAGCAGCAGCAAAATCAGAACAGTCCCTATAAACGTGAAAATGTTCGAGAGAGTATTAGAAAATATAATCCTTCCGGCCTCTTTAAAAAAATAACCCAGATTTGCGATGAAGTTTTTCATTCCTCATCACCTCGCTTTTCGACTGTAATTTTGCCCTGATTCATCCGTATGATGGTAATATTTCTTTGGTTTTCAATTAAATGAGTTGCATGCGTTGCCACAACAACCGATGTGTCTCTTTGCCTGAAGGAAGCCAAAATATTGAGAATATTAACGGCATTGTCATGATCCAGGTTACCAGTAGGTTCATCGGCTAATATCAATCTCGGTTTCCTGGCAATGGCTCTTGCAATTGCTACCCTTTGCGCTTCACCCCATGACAGGTTTTCCACCATGGAATAAGCTTTATGAGAAAGTCCTACCTTTTCAATGGCATCTGCTGCATTTTCCTTAATTTCCCGCCCGGTAAAATCAAGAAACCGAATTCCCATCAGAACATTTTCCATTGCACTTCTTCCGGGTACAAGCTTAAGCTCCTGAAATACCGGCCCGATACTTTTTCGCATACTTCTTAAATCCACGGATTTTTCCCCGGATATTACTTGCCCCATTACTTTCACAGTGCCTAAGGTTGGGTATTCCATCCCCATGAAAAGTTTTAACAGACTGGTTTTCCCCGATCCGCTGGGGCCGGTAAGATAAACAAGCTCGCTTTCACCTATGGTTAAATTAATATTGTTTAATGCCAGTGTTCCATCACGGTATCTCAATGATACATCTTTTACTTCAATCATGCCGGTTTCCTCACTAATTTCTAAAAGAAAGGACTCACTTTGAACTCGATAAATCCATCCTTCAACTCTACAGACTTCAGAGTGATATCACCTATCAACTCTTTAAAATCTATTACCAGATAGCCGTCTCTAAATAATTCTTCTATAGACGGTTTCTCTAACTTCATATCATAGAAAGTCCCGTCCGTTACATTGAACCTTATTGCACTTCCGCTTTCAATGACTATGGAACCGCTTAGCGACAAATGTTTTTCGGGAATTTCAATTTGGATTACTTCAGTATTTATATCAAAAATCATTTTAGGAAGCTTTTTATTCTTCTCAATTATCTCATTCATTCTATGGTCTGTAATAGAGCCTTTTACAGAAAGAAATTCGAGTTCCAGATTGAAGTCATCCACAGTAAGGTCAGATTCATTGAATACTCTTGAAAATTCCGTTGCTATATTTGAAAATAAATCCTTAACCTCGCTCCAAGATTGATCCAGCTTGTTTAATTGATCCCGGTAATACTCTTTTTTCTCTGAAAGAGAGTTGAGGTACTCCTCCTGATCCTGTTTTAACCTCATCTTTTGTGTGATTGCATCGCTCAACTCAGCCATGTTCTTTTCCATCTGAGCTTTATTGGATATGAGCTTTTCTCGTTCAGCTATTAATGCGGCTTTTTCTTCTTCCATTGAATTTAGCATGTCTCCTGTATTGCGGGAAAGCTCCTGTATTACATTAAGCCTTTTTATAAAGTCAGTAAGATTTTGGGCTGATAATAGAGTCTCCAGATATGAGGTCATACCGTTTTTTTGATAAGATACCATCACCTTTTCTAATATTTCCAATTGAATATCGTAATTCTCCTGGCGCTTTGAAATATCAGCTTCCATTACAGTAATTTCCACGGCAATAGCTTCGGATTCCTTAGACAATTCCTCTGCTCTTCTGTTCATTTCATCTATCTCTTGGGAAAGGAAAAAAAGTTCCTCCAGAACAGCCTTCTCCTCATTAGAAATGTCCTCCAGGTTTTGTTGGGTACTGGTAACAAGATCAGTCTGCCCCGATACCGCAGCGATAAA
>CAYWXN010000025.1:7761-14787 GCA_964462075.1 uncultured Ruminiclostridium sp.
GCCATTACTCGTCTTACCCATCTATCCACAGGAAAAATATCATATCGGATTCCACTGAATAAAAGAGTGCAGTCAGCAACCTTTTCTCCTACACCAAAAAGCTTTTTCATTTCATCTCTGCTTTGGGAAGGATCACCTTTTTTCAAAATATCCATATCCACTTCCCCTAAACATATTTGCTGTGCTGTTTTTTTTATGTATTTATCCCTGTACCCTGCCCGGATAATTCTTAATTCTTCAAGTCCTATCCTCGCAAGGCTTTCGCAGGTAGGAAAGGTTTTTATATCTGGCTTTGTGCAAGCAATCGGTTCTCCGAAATTTTGCGCCAAGCTTTCTACAATTTTTCGTATACGCGGTATACCGTTGTTCTGCGATATTAAAAAAGATATAAGTGTCTCCTGAAAATCCTGCCGCAGAAGTCTGATACCATGCCCGAAATTAATTGCTTCTTTCATGACAGGATCGTCTTTCTGAAGTTTTTCTTTAATTTCACCATAATCCCTATCCAAGTCAAAATAATGATACCATAACCTTAAAAAATCCTCTTCTTTTGTATCGTGAAATATTAAATCCGTTCCGTCCCATTCCAAAATCACGGCCAAGTCTTTAACTACGCCAAACCAATGCTTATTGTCAATTTGCTCCCATCTGAAGCATTGACCGCATTCAAAAGTGTGTATTGGATCAAAATGATTGAAATCTTTAACAATAATACTATTTTTATCACTTTTCCACTTATTCATCTTACGTTTCCTTCCGATATATTATAAGGCATCACAGGCTCTCTGACAGAAAAATCATTAAATTTGATATATATATTATATAGCAAATTGATTGTTCCTGCGTAATTTGTAAATATTACATTATATTTTGCGATTTATTATTTTAATTTTACGTTAACTTGCAGTAATATGGTGGAAAATATAAATTAATATTTCGGGGGGTGTTTTGCAACTAATGGCTTATACGCTTTATAAGAATGATTACATTGAAATACTAAAGGAAAAAGAAATATTTTATATTAAGTCAACAAACCGCGGTTTTACCTTGGATAAGTTTAATGACTTGTTAAAGAGCTTCCCGACTATTAGAGTAACCAGCTTTATGAACCTAAGAAATGTTATCAGTCACGCCCCAAGAGGTCCTGAGCCCTTTGGGGAGGAACGCGAAAGAATCAACTTACGAATTACCGATGACGGTCTGAAAGCTTACATGACTCTCTATGTGAACAACGAAGACCTCTCCTCAAATAATAGAATAACCCTTGTAAAAGAAATTTTTGATGCCCTGAATAAAGCAGAAATTGTATTTGGTATAAATTCTAAACTCTTAGCAAGAGCTTTAGAATCAGGTGTCGAATACATAATTGCAGAGGGTTTTCCGCCTGTAAACGGAACCGATGCGGAAGTAAAGCTTTATGAAGTTTCAAATTTAAAGCCTCAGATAATAGATTCTGATAATGTTAATCACTATGAGTTAAATCTAATAAATCATGTAAAAGCCGGGGATTGGCTTGGAGAGCGCAAAGACCCTACCCCCGGATTCCCGGGTAAAAGCGTCAGAGGTAAAGAAATCCCTGCTATACCGGGACGCAAACTTCCTCTGTTATATGATCGCCTGTCTGTCCGAGAGAATTATGAAAATGGCGTTACAACTCTTTTGGCAAAGAAGAATGGTGCAGTTTACTATAAAGGTGACTCCATAGGGGTTTATGATTATCTTGAAATTAAAGGTGATATTGATTTTTCGACAGGTAATATTGATTTTGATGGGTACATGTCTGTTAAAGGCACAGTAGAGGATAATTTTAGTGTAGTTGCCAGCAATGATCTCGAAATCCTCGGTGATTACGGGGTTGGTGCCGCAGATAAAATCTCCAGTCTTGAAGGAAATATTTATATTAAAGGTGGTATTGCAGGCAAGAATAAGGCTGTTGTGCGATGTAAAAAAAATCTTTATGTCAAATTTCTATCTGATATTACAGTAGAATGTGAGGGAAGTGTATATGTCGGGTTCTATTGTATGAATTCAAATGTCCGTGCAAAACAGTTAATTGTTGAGTCTCCAAAGGGAAAAATAACAGGTGGAAAAATCGATGTGGATATTCAAGTCTCTGCTGCGGAGATCGGAAATAAATCCGAGTCGCGTACCCTTATCCGGGTTAGGGGATTTGACCGCAATAATATGAAAATGGAGCTTGATAAGATCATAAATAAAATTGATGAGAATAAAAAGGAAGTTACCCGAATAAAACAACATCTCCAAATTTACAGCAGTACTTCTCAGCTATCACAAGAACAGTTCAACAACTATGAGGACTTAAAGAATTCATATGCCGAAACAAAGGAGATCCTAAAAGAGCTGGAATATCAGTATAAAAGTTTAAACGAATACCTCAAAACCCCAGGTGAGGGAGCTATTTCAGCCAAATCCCGCTTATATCCGAAGGTAAAGGTTGAGATTAAAAATCTTAGCGAGGAAATTTTAAAATCGGTTCCCATGGTAACTTATTATATCAAAGATAACGAACTAAAAACTATGTGACCTGGAGGATTTACATGCAGTATAATGATATTTTGAAAAAAATTGAACAGGATTTCCATAATGATAATAGAACAGATTTATATAGATATAATGGGCTTTTAGAGGCTATCAGGTTTTTTTCGAATCGCCTTACATTGGATCAAATTACAGACGCTGCATTTGATTTTGTAAATGAATTGCTTACTGTAGAAAAGTCTTCATTATACCTTTTTGAAAATAACAGATTTGAGCTGAGAAAACAGCGTGGTTTTAAATCTGAAAACAAGTATATCGCTGTAACGCCCGAACTGTCGAATTTCATCCTATATGTCGGAAATGTGGTAAAAGGACGAGATTCATTGGAGCAATATTTTGATGTTTCGATCTTAGAAGAAATTAATGCGACAGTTATGATACCGCTTGCACTGGAAAATGAGCTATATGGTTTTTTCCTATTATCAAGAATGATTTCTGCCGATTTTAACGAAAGCGATATACTGGTTTGTGAAACCTTAATGTATCTTTTTAATAATTCACTTGAAAACTGCAATCGCCTGGAAAGGCTTCAAATCAGCAACCAAGAGCTTGATGAGAAAATATTTAATTTGTTTGCTATCAATCAGTCGGCAAAGGCAATGCTCACAGAATATAATCTTCACGAGCTATTTTCCCTTTCTGTAGACGTTTTCTCAGAGCTTACTCAAAGCGCCCATACCGGGTTTATACTCTATAATAATTCCTCAGAAAAATATGTTCTGCGGGCATATAGAAATGTATTTAACAATAACTCCAGAGAAATGGAAAAGATTTCAGTGAGTCATGATATTAAAATAACTCCCGATAAGCAGATTTTGGATTTGTCGGACGATAGTAATAAGGAACTATTTTGCAGAATGTTTAAAGACGGAAATGAGCTCTTATCATATTTACATGCTAAATATGTGGTGTTTATTTTCGGTGAGAACAGCAAAATCCTTGGCTTCGTTACTCTTGGTCAAACCGTTACAGGAAATTCCTATAAAAAGGGTGCTTTTGAGCTGGTAGACAGCCTTGCCTCGTATACATATATAGCCCTTTCAAATGCTATGCTGATTAACAAAGTAAATGAGCAAAAAAAGCTTCTCCATGAAAAGCTTGAACGGATGATAACCCTGAATCGCATTTCAAAAAATATAAATTCGGCTTTGGACAGCGAAACATTAATAGAGCTTGCTTTGGAAAGCTTAACGGTTTCGTTTGGTGTTCAAAACGCTATGATAGCCCTTTATGATGAGAAAATCAATTGCCTTAAAATCAATAAGGCTACCGATTTATCGATTTTAGATTCGATTATACCAATGAAACCTGCCTTGGAACCTCTTAGAAGAGGCAGTACAGTATTCGAACCAAATTCAGAAAATTTAACTGCTGTGATTGGCAAAGGAATTGCCTCCATAGTAGGAGAGAATGCAGGTGCTTTGATTATTCCCATGACATTGGAGCGCTATGAAACAGTCTTTATCGGTGCTATAATTGTTTTTAAAACATGTACCGGATCATTAAGCGATGAGGAAAACACTCTGGTTTTTGAAACTATCGCAAACCATATGTCTCCGTTGATTGTGGGCTTTAAAAACCTTGAAAAGCAGCAAAATCTATTAAAACCTGATACGGCAAAGATTTTTATAAATGATTTGGAATTCCAAATTGAACAATGTAAGAATTTTGATTTAGAGATGGAAATTATCCGTATTGTCGACAATAATGCCACCCCATACGAAACAAGTGATGTTCCTAAAATATTGGGCAATGTCATAGAAGAAATATATCCCGTTTCCTTTAATCGAACCGAAATACTTGTTATGAATGACTTTGAATACAAATACACCCTAACAAAAAACTCATTAGCAGACAAAAATATTACTGTTAAAAGACTTCAATATAATAAAGACTTTACTGACATGGAGAGCTTTTTTGCCATAGAATAAAGATGAAAAAATGTCATTGCTATGAATACACCATATGGAACCTTTAGCCAATGTCATGCGTGCCGCTCAGGATGACCCCTCGTTTTGAGATACCCCCACAATTTTTTTAACGCTTTTTTCAAACTTTATCCTTGGAATCATAAGGGAATGTTTGCATCCTTGACATTCTATTCTGAAGTCAGCGCCTGTTCTTAAAATCTTCCAAAGCTTGCTTCCGCAAGGATGCTCTTTTTTGAGTTCCACAATATCCCCAATATTAAACACTCCGGCTACCATAAAAACACCACCTATTAGTTTGACGGGCAGATCCACGCAATCGATACATACCTTTAATTCTTAAGACTTTGCAGAGGAGCCGGTATACGGCCTCCACGATTTATAAATGTCTCGGAGGAGAATGGGTTAACTCTCATAATTGGTGCTCTTCCGAAAAGGCCGCCGTATTCAACAACATCCCCTTCCTTCATTCCCGGAACAGGAATTATTCTGACTGCGGTGGTTTTACTGTTGACCATTCCTATAGCTGCCTCATCGGCAATAATAGCCGATATAGCAGAAGCCGGTGTATAGCCTGGCACAGCTATCATGTCCAGTCCGACAGAACACACGCAGGTCATGGCTTCCAGCTTTTCAATTGAAAGAGCCCCACGCATAACGGCTTCAATCATGCCGGCATCCTCACTGACAGGAATGAACGCTCCGCTAAGCCCTCCTACATATGAGCTTGCCATAACACCGCCTTTTTTAACGGCATCATTTAACAAGGCTAAGGCTGCCGTGGTTCCGTGGGCACCGCATCTCTCCAGTCCCATGGCCTCAAGAATATGGGCAACGCTATCTCCTACGGCAGGAGTCGGAGCTAATGATAGATCCACAATACCGAAGGGAACCTTAAGACGATTGGAAGCTTCTTGTGCCACCAGTTGGCCCATTCTTGTAATTTTAAATGCTGTTTTTTTGATTGTCTCCGATACCATTCCAAAATCGGCACCGTTTAGTTCCTTCAACGCATGGGCTACAACACCCGGGCCGCTTACTCCCACATTAATTACACATTCAGGTTCCCCAATTCCATGGAAAGCCCCGGCCATAAACGGATTGTCCTCAGGGACATTGGAGAATACCACAAGTTTTGAGCAGGCAACAGCACCTTTATCCTTAGTCCTTTCTGCACATTCCTTGATAATTAAGCCCATTTCTCTTACGGCATCCATATTTATTCCGGCTTTGGTAGTGGCAAGGTTAACAGATGCGCATACTCTCTCTGTTTCAGAAAGAGCTTCGGGTATAGCTTTAATAAGAAGCCTGTCCCCCTTAGTATAGCCTTTATGAACTAACGCTGAAAAGCCGCCGATAAAGTTTACCCCAACTGCCTTTGCTGCATCATCCAAAACCTTGGCAAATACGGCATAATTCTCTTCATCGCTGCTTTCGCCCACTAATGCGATCGGGGTAACAGAAATTCTTTTATTTATTATCGGAATACCGAAATCTCTTTCGATATCCTCGCCGGTTTTGACCAGATTGTGAGCATTACGAACTATTTTATCATAGATTTTCTGTTGAACTTTCTTGCTGCTGTCGGCCGCACAATCTCTCAATGATATCCCCATTGTAATTGTGCGTATATCAAGATTCTCCTGTGAAATCATATTTATGGTTTCAAGTATTTCATTTCCGTTAAACATCTTACTCTCCCCTAAATGCGATGCATACTGGTGAATATTTCTTCTCTCTGGAATCGGATTTCAACACCCAACTCATCTCCTGTATGTCTTAAAATATCGCTCAGCTCTGAAAATTCACAGTTCATATTTGTAACATCAACCAGCATAATCATACTGAATATGTTCTGCATAATAGTTTGGGATATGTCCAAAATATTCACATTTGCTTTTGCCAAAATACCTGTGATAGATGCAATTATACCAATCTTGTCACAACCTATCACTGTGATTACTGCTTTCATAGAATGTCCTCCAGTCTCTTTTCTCTATGGTTTATCCCGTTACAACTTATTATAATATATGATTATACTATTTTATAGCAAATTTATATGAACTTCCGAGTAAATGATGTATTTTTTAAAACAATCAGTAATTATAAAATTGTCCCTTTGCATATTGTATGGTAAAGAAATAAGTATGTATCAGAAAGGATTCCGGACCCGCTATCTTACTACATTTTGCAATTTTAATGAACAGTGAATGCAGTTTTAAATCCTGTCTTCTAGATACTAGGACAGGTTAGGCGGAGTTGTTAATAAATGAGAAACACTCCGCCTATATTATTGTTCATCTTTGAAGAATAATGCGAAGTAAACTTATCATCCTGGGCAGAGAACATGCTACGGCATGTTCTCGTTAGTGAAGGATCTTTTCTTCACTAATGGTGCGCCAGCGTTGAATCTATTTGCATTATACAGGAGGCGGGCGCAAGAATCTCATTTCGAACGCCTCTAAGCACCTATCTCGATAAGACCAATATCCCCGGTAAGAGACATTCCTCCGCGTTCGCTCCGTCATGTCCGGCCAAG
>CAYWXN010000026.1:0-14480 GCA_964462075.1 uncultured Ruminiclostridium sp.
CTTTTACTTCTTTTAATCAGACAGTATACTATTTTTCCTGCACAGATCTTTTTGAAGAAAATTTCAGAATGCTCCTTGACTATGTGCAAAAACCATGGCTGACAGATGAAAATGTTGAAAAGGAAAAGGGCATTATAGGCCAAGAAATCCGTATGTATGAGGATAATGCGGATTGGAGGATATTCTTTAATCTGCTGGATTGTCTATATGTGAACCACCCTGTTAAGCTTGAAATAGCCGGTACAATAGGAAGCATATCGAAAATTAATAAGGAACTTCTCTACGATTGCTATAATACCTTTTACACACCGTCTAATATGGCAGTCGTTGTGGTGGGAGACTTTGAGCCCGAGAGCATTTTTTCCATTGTGGATGAAATGGTACGTTCTAAAGATACGGGCAAGGTTGAAAAAAAGTATCCTGATGAACCTAAAGAGATAAATATGGAATATAAGGAACAAAAACTGATGGTTTCCATGCCGCTGTTCAACATGGGCGTAAAGGATAATGTTAAGGTTGCCGGTTTAGAGCTTTTAAAGAGGCGAATAGCCCTGGGAATAGCCTTATATCATACCATGGGGAGGAGCTCCGAGCTATATAGCAGGCTTTATGAGGAGCGGCTCATTAATGATTCATTCCGGTTTGATGTTTCCATTAACAAGAGCTACAGTTATCTGGCTTGGGGAGGCCAGTCTCCGGATCCGAAAAAAACTGCGGATTTGATTTCCAAAGCAATCAAGGAGATGGCATCAAATGGCATCGGACAGGAGGCGTTTAACAGAATAAAAAAATCTCAGGAGGGTATGTTCATCCGCAGCCTGAATTCAGTGGATAATATAGCTCGTGAAATAATGGATTCATATTTTAATGATACCAGCTATTTTGATGTGGGAAAAGCATATTCACAGATTGATATTGACTATACAAACAGTGTATTTAAAGAGGTTTTTGAGAATCAGACTGCATTAGCCGTAATAAATCCTCTTTAATGAGGTTATAAAAATTCTTCGGCATACAGGTAAATACATGATACAATAGAAAATGCCGATAGTAGGTCAAGTATTGGAGGGATTAAAGATGAATTATATTGAATTTCCAAAGCTGGGGATACATCTTGACATTAATCCGAGCGCAGTATCAAACCTGTTTGGAACAAATATCAGCATTCACTGGTATGGCATAATAATAGCAGCTGCAATTATGGTTGCTCTTTGGCTGGCCATGAGGCATAGCAAGAAGTTTGACATTAAAGAGGATGACCTTATTGATATGTTTCTTGTTGCCCTGCCTGTCTCAATCATATTTGCCAGACTTTTCTTTGTAGTGTTTACGTGGAATAATTACAAGGATGATTTATTAGGCATATTCAGAATCTGGGAGGGCGGTCTGGCCATTTACGGGGCAATTATAGGAGCCATTCTCTCGGTATATATTTTCTCACGCAAGAGAAAGATTGACATGCTGAACCTGTGCGACTTTGCATGTGTGTATTTGCCTCTTGCCCAAGCAATAGGGCGTTGGGGCAATTTCGCCAATCAGGAACTGTACGGTACTGTCACAACTCTTCCATGGGGAATGACAGGCAGTATAATAGGCGATGATCCGGTCCATCCGACATTTTTATATGAATCCGTACTTAACATAGGAGTGTTTGTGGTTCTTCTAAGGCTACGCAAAAACAAGAAGGTGAAAGGCAGTGTCCTTGCTGTATATCTGATGCTTTACAGCTTTGTCCGATTTATAATGGAATTCTTGCGAACAGATGAGTTTGGTACGGGGAATATTCGTTACAATCAGGTTTTTGCCGTCTTGGTATTTATAGGTGCGTTTATCTGGCTTATTTATCTTACAAAACGCTCGCAGAAAGCCGAACTTGAGGCTGATACCGAAGACATCGAACCCAGTGAATATTCTGAAATAGTAGAAAAAATAAAGAAGGAAGAACAGGATGCAGAATCGGCCATGGCTGGAGAACAGCCTTTGGAAGTAGTGATAGAGGAGAAAAAAGATTCTCCTGAAGCACAAACCTCAGAGGAAGTTACTCAGGATGAAGAATAGGAATAATACAAATGGTATCAATTGAAAAAAACAAGCAGAGTCCCCTTATAAAGAATATTGACTGGATAATGATAGGAACGGTATTATTTCTCAATGTACTTGGATTACTGGCAATCAGAAGTGTATCGATCCATTTAAATCAGCCTTCATTGTTTTCAAAGCAATTAATAGCCTCAATAATAGGCTTATGCTGCATGGTTGTTATTATGCTGATTGACTATAATATTATCAAGATTTTAAGTATGCCTGCGTACATAGGAACCGTATTTCTGTTGGTGTTGGTTTTGATAATCGGTAAAGGGAGAGCGGAAACCGGAACCCAGGGTTGGATAGATCTCGGACCCGCTTCCTTCCAGCCCTCTGAGTTGGGTAAGGTTACTCTTGCTATAGTAACGGCTGTGATCCTGGAACGAATAAAACAGGGGAACGGTGGGCTGAACTATCTGTGGCTTGGCCTGGCTTCGGCCGGTCTGGTAGGGTTGGTGCTGCTTCAACCTGACTTTGGCACATCTGTGGTCTATGTATTCATGATTGCATGTATGATATTTATATTCGGTATAAAATACCGTATTATTCTTATAGCCCTTGGAGCAGGGATAATATCTCTGCCGATTCTATGGTTCAGCGTTCTTGAAAAGGTTTTTAATCCTATCCAGCTCAACAGAATATTATCATTTTTAAATCCTGACGCCTATGCCAGAACCACTGATTATCAGATTCGTATGGCTATACGGTATATAGGTTCGGGAATGCTTACCGGAGTTGAAAAGGGTACCGAGAAAGCAGCCAAGAATGTTCCCGTTGTGGAGAGTGATTCTATCTTTGCGGTTATAGGTGAAGAATGGGGATTTGTGGGTGCGGTAATAGTGATAATCCTCTTTGTGGTTCTTTTATTGCGATGCTTGTATATATCCAGGTATGCCAAGGATAAATTCGGAGCCTATGTTGTTGTCGGTTTAATGGCCATGTTTCTGTTTCATTTTGTTGAAAATATTGGAATGAATCTTCGTATGCTTCCGGTTACGGGTATTCCTCTTCCGTTCATTAGTTATGGCGGAACATACATGATAGTATGCTATATTGCCATAGGCATAATAATAAGTATTTCAATGCGCAGGCAAAGACCAATGTTTGAAGCATAATCGAAATATTAAAATTATATTACAAAAAGTCAATATAATTAACGATGATAAAATACTAATAAAAAGAGCACGTTGCATATTTTGTAGTTATGAATGAATTAAAGCACAAGATGTTGTAAATATTAAATAAAGCACAAAAAACAAAGAAGGCACTTCGAAAGAAAGGCCTTCTTTTCCTATGTTTATGGGACTTATGTAGGGGTTGACGGGTGCCGATACTTGGAGTAGAATACTAGTGAAGTGGGGACGAGTGGAGCGAAGTGGTGGAGGTGAAAGGAATGCTCATAGGAAAGTACACAAACGTGCTTGATCCAAAAGGTCGTGTGTTTGTGCCGGCAGCATTCCGCGGTGATTTAGGTGACCGCTTTGTCCTTACCAGAGGCTCCGAAGAAAAAAGTCTATATATTTACCCCATGGACGAATGGAAAAAATTCGTCGAAAAACTCCAACAGCTACCCACATCTAAAAAAGACAGCCGAATGATTATCAGACATTTTTGCGCAAATGCTACCAATTGCGATATGGACAGCCAAGGCCGAATTTTAATACCGGCAGAATTAAGAGACAAGGCTGAGCTTCAAAGAGATGTCGTTTTTATCGGCACAGTAAATCGCATTGAAATCTGGAACACAGACAACATTAAGGATACTGAAGTTGAAGATATCGGCGGACTGCTAGAGTCATTGAACATTGATTTTTAAGTGAAAGAGGAAAATGCAATGGAGTTCGAACACAAACCCATTATGCTGGAGGAGTGCATTGAATTCCTAGAAATTCGCCAGGACGGTATTTATCTGGACGGTACATTAGGCGGTGGAGGGCATTCATCCCAAATAGTTAAGAGTCTTGGGCCAAAGGGCATTTTAATAGGAATAGACCAGGACATAAACGCAATTGAAGCGGCAAAAAAGAAATTATTTAGTATAAACAGCAAAGCAAAACTAATTATTGAGCATACGAACTTTGAAAACATAAGAGAAGTATTAAAAGCACAAAAGATTGACTCCGTTGACGGTGTGCTGCTTGACTTGGGAGTATCCTCACATCAGCTTGATGAAGGAGAGAGAGGATTTTCCTATCAGCATGATGCGCCCCTCGACATGAGAATGAACCAAAGTGATGATTTTGATGCCAATGCTCTGGTTAATACTTGGAGCAAGGATGATATTACCCGTATCATACGTGATTACGGAGAAGAAAAATGGGCAGCGAGGATTGCCGAGTTCATTGTCAGGAGTCGTGAAGTACAAAAGATAAGCACAACAGGCGAGCTGGTGGATATTATTAAGTCGGCTATACCTGCTGCTGCCAGACGTGAAGGACCACATCCTGCCAAGAGGACCTTTCAAGCATTGAGAATTGCAGTTAACCGGGAACTAGAGGTTCTTGAAAACTTACTTGATACGGTGACTGATTTATTAAGCAGTGGCGGTCGACTGGCAATCATCAGCTTCCATTCGCTGGAAGACAGGATTGTGAAAAAGGCTTTTCAGAAACAAACTCAAGGCTGTGTTTGTCCGAGGGATTTTCCAAAGTGCGTTTGCGGTTTTAGTCCAAAGCTGAGAATTATAACCCGAAAGCCAATTACACCGTCGGAAAAGGAACTTGATGAAAACCCCAGAGCCAGAAGCGCGAAGCTAAGGGTGGCCGAAAAAATCTGACTAATGTGTATACTCAAAACTAATTATACTTTTACACACTTTAAACCTGATCTTTGCGGTCAGGAAAGAATACTAATGATAAAACCTAATTACACCGCTTTGGTGGGGGAATTAGGCACAAAGTACAAAAGATTTTAAAATACTTAAAGATTAAGCTGATTCATCAGAAATGACACAAAAGTGGAATTATTGTAATTTACTTAACGAAACAAGCTTTATAGCTTACAAAAGACGAAAATAGCTAATGTACAAAAGATTTTGATTTACGAAAGAAAAAACCTGATAACGCCGTTTGGCCGATTAGGAACAAAGCACAAAAGATTCTTATCAAAAACCTGAAGCAGGCAGATCCTGATTTCAGGGTTTTTGATTCTTATGAAGATACTTAAGAAGGAGGCGAATTACATGGATAGGAAAAACAGCTATGTCTATGGGAGCGCTGCGCCTAGTATGCCCCAAAGAGCAGAACAACCGATAGAAAAGCAAATTATTGAAAAAAGACAAGTTACCCGTCCTATCCCACAAAAATCAAACATACCAAAAGCAAAATTAGTATTTGCCATGCTCTTTGTTGTTGGTGTGTGCTTCGTTATCCTATATCGTTTTTGTGCTATTACAGAATTGAATTCACGGATGGGAGCGCTAAATGAACAGTATAATCAGCTCCGTGACGAAAAGCGCATGTTAAATGTAGAAATTGAAACAAGTATAGATTTGAACAGAGTAAAGGAAATAGCCGAAACTAAGCTCAATATGCATACCCCTGAAAGGTATCAGATGGTTTTGGTCAGTGTGCCAAAAAGTAATTACAGTGTTGTGTTGGATTATGAATACATAGACAACTCTGCCCAAAAAACTTCTCTTATGGAAAAAGTAATAAATACAGCAAAAGCTATTTTGCCGTAGATAAGCTGACCAAAACAAAAGATTCTTTAAAGGTTGCTTAGGTTTTCATTTAAATAGACAATAAATATTGTGTATGCTAATATATATTAAATTAGAAGTAAGAGGGGACTAGGGATTGATATTTCGTTTTATAAAATCAGTCTGGGGCCCTTTTTTTATAATAGGAGACTGATTCATGAGAGACAGTAATTACAAACACAGGAAAAATATCATGAAAAAGACTACTGTGAAAAACTCAAATAGCATACCCGACAAGAAAAGTAATCATGATAAACCCAGCGGCATAAAGCTAAAAAAGAGAGAGTTTTTTATGCTTATGCTTTTTACTGTTGCACTGTTTTTTCTGATATACCGCTTAGGACATATACAATTTGTTAAAGGCGAAGAATATCAGAGAATGGCTTATAACAACCAAACACAGAAAAGACAAATCAACCCTAAGCGAGGGACTATCTATGACAGAAACGGCAAGGGCCTTGCTATAAGCGCATCTGTAGATACAGTAGCGGTAAATCCAAAGGAACTCAGAGACGAGGTGGGCGGTGATGAAACCAAGCTAAGGTCCATCGCAAATGATTTGGGGACCATATTGGATATGGATTCGGAAGCCATAATGAAAAAATTCCAAGCAAATTCGCGTTATGAGAACATAAAGAGAAAGATTGACAGAGATATCGGTACTCAAGTTAGATCTTATGTGACTGATGCCGGTCTCTGGAGTATTTATATAGACGAAGATTCAAAAAGATATTATCCAAAAGGTAATCTTGCATCTCACGTGCTTGGTTTTACGGGAACTGACGAACAGGGATTAAACGGTATCGAATTGGTGCTCGAAAGCACTCTCAAAGGTGTCCCGGGCAAAATAATGAATGAAGTGGATGTATTGGGACGTCAAGTCAGTTATTCCAAAGAACGGTACATTGATGCAATAGATGGCTACGATGTATATCTTACAATAGATGAGACCATTCAATATCTGGCAGAGAAGGCTATGGATCAGGCTGTTCTGGATTATAATCTGAAGCGCGGAGCCACATGTATAGTTATGAACCCGAATACCGCCGAGGTTTTGGCAAGCGTATCGAAACCGGATTTTAACCCTAATGATCCCGATGCATTACCTTGGGGGCTTTTAGAAGAAGAATGGAATGGTTTCAATGATGCCGAGGACAGTGAGTATCTCTGGCAGACGGTATTCAGAAACAAGGCTGTAATGGATACTTACGAACCGGGTTCAGTTTTTAAGGCAATAACCGCATCTGCTGCCATAGAAGAAAATGCCGTGAAACTGGATACTCCGGAAGTATGCAAACCAATTTCATTGGCAGGTCATACCATTAATTGCTGGAAACAGGGCGGCCACGGGTCTGAGGACTTTTTACATGCGGTGTATAATTCTTGTAACCCGGTTTTTGTAAAAACAGGTCTGGACCTCGGCATAACAAAATTTTATAATTACTTCCGATTATTCGGATTTACCGAAAGGACCGGTATAGAGCTTCAGGGAGAACCGTCCGATGAAGAATATAGAAACTTACAGCATAAGGATCCGAAAGAAATAGATCTTGCTGTTTCCTCCTTCGGACAGCGTTTCCAAATAAGCCCTATCCAAATGATCACCGCTTACTCGGCAATAGCCAATGGCGGTACTCTGCTTAAACCCACAATAATAAAGCAGATCAGCGACAGCGAAGGCAATATAGTCAAGAAGGTCGAACCTCAGGTTGTAAGAAAAGTTATATCCGAAGAGACGGCCAAGACTGTTCGCGAGGTCCTGGAGGGTGTTGTAGCAGAAGGAACCGGTAAGAATGCATATGTGGCCGGCTATAGAATAGCAGGAAAGACTGGAACATCACAAACACTTCAAACTGATTCAGAAGGCCGCTATATAGTATCTTTCATGGCTTTTGCACCGGCCGACAAACCTGAAGTTTGTGTACTGGTCATATTGGATCATCCCCAGAACGAGATGAATTTAAGATCAGGCGGTATTCTGGCTGCGCCCGTAGCCGGAAAATTAACTGAGGAAATCCTTAAATATTTACAGGTAGAAAGAGAATACACTGAAAAAGATAAGCAAGAAATGAATCAGGAGGTTTATGTTCCTAATGTCACCGGTCTAACCGTTGCAGAAGCCGAGCAAAAGCTGAAAGCATTCGGACTGAAGTTTATCCGGGAAGGTGAACAAACAGGCCCTGATGCCATTGTATATAATCAGACACCGAAAGCTGACTTTTCTGTCCCGCAGAATTCGACTATAATTTTATATACCGATGAGAATAAAGCCGAGACATCGGTTACAATGCCGGACCTTAAAGACAGAACTGTTGCCGAAGCTATCGAAGCCTTAGAGAAAGCAGGACTCAACATTCGTATACGGGGAAGCGGAACGGTCCAAAAGCAGGAATATCCGGCTGGAACCCAACTCAGCAAAGGTCAGGTAGTAGAGATTAGTTTCGTGGAAATGATAGGGGATTAAAGCTAATAGGATATAATTATATAAATTTAGTAAGCGGATGCAAGGTTTCTCGCGGAGACGGAGCCGGCAGGCTTCGTAGGAAAGGCCACCGCAAAATAACCTCATTGGAAATGTGTGAGCGACCCGTGAGCAAAAGACCGCTTGGTAGGACATGGCGGAGTGAAGACGGAGCCATGTCACTTACCGGGGGAATTGATTTTTAAGAGCTGGGTGCTTGGAGGCGTAGCGAAGCGAGATTCTTGCAGCCGCCCTCAAAATTGACCTTCTTCCAAACTGTGATATTTTTGTCGATATATATTGAGAGGTGGATTATGTATGCTGTTAAATGAATTATTAAAAAATACAGAGGTCTTGGAGATAAGCGGAAATGTTGATATTGATATCAGGGGAGTAACCTATGATTCAAGAAAATCGCTGCCCGGGTATCTCTTTATATGCATAGACGGATTTGCCACCGATGGACATCATTTTGCTCAGCAAGCTGTGGATAACGGGGCTACAGCCCTCGTGGTCGAGAAGGATGTTTCTATTGTAGGAGAGGCTGTTATCATAAAAGTCCCAGATACTCGTGAGGCTTTGGCGAGCTTATCGGCACAATGGTTTGGGAATCCTTCAAAGAATATGAAACTCATAGGTATTACAGGCACTAAGGGTAAAACCACTGCCACATACATGGTACGATCAATACTGGAAAAAGCGGGAAATACGGTAGGACTTATAGGAACCGTTGCAAATTGTATAGGCAATGAAAAAATCCCCGCAAGAAGAACAACACCTGAATCCTACGATCTTCAGGAAATGTTCGAAAAAATGCGGGATAAAGGTGCCGACACGGTGGTTATGGAAGTATCTTCACAGGGTCTTAAACTGTATCGTGTTTCTTCCTGCGATTTTGATATAGGTGTATTCACGAACTTCTCTAAGGATCATATAGGCGGTTTTGAGCACCCCGACATGGAGGATTATTTCAATTCCAAAAAGAAACTGTTCAGTCTTTGCAAAAAGGGTATAGTAAATATTGATTCGCCTCAGGGAGAAATAATAGCCGGGGAAGCAAAATGTGAGATATATACCTATGGAATTGAGAAAGAAGCCGATATAAAAGCGAAGAATATAATAACTCACTCGGATTCGGTGGAGTTTGAATGTATAACACCTTGGTTTACAGAAAAATTTAAGGTATCTGTTCCCGGATTGTTCAGTGTATACAATGCCCTGGCCGCTATTTCAATATGCGGACTTCTGGGAATCGCACCCCGAATTGTAAGAGATGGACTTATGAATGTACAAATACCCGGACGAGCTGAGGTAGTTCCAACACCGGGAAGACCATACACCGTTATGATTGATTATGCGCATTCGCCTGACAGCCTGATGAATATACTAACCACAGTGAAGGGTTTTGTTAAGGGGCGTCTGATAAGCGTGTTCGGTTGTGGAGGGGACAGAGACAAAACAAAACGCCCGGTTATGGGAGAAATCTCGGGGCGTATAGCTGATTTTACCATAATTACATCAGATAACCCCAGAACCGAGGTCCCCGCCGATATTTTGGCTGAAATTGAGAACGGTATAAAGCGTACAGAGGGTAAATATATAGTAATTGAAGACAGAACCGAGGCAATCCGATATGCAATGAGTAATGCAGAAAAGAATGATATCATAGTATTATCGGGAAAAGGCCATGAAACATATCAAATATTTAAAGACAAAACCATTCATTACGATGAAAGAGAAATTGTAACAAATATACTCAGGGAAGGGTGATCGGTTTGAAGGCTTTAAATGCTGAAACTATTTCAAAAATGGTTAATGGAAGACTTGAGGCATCTTCTGAAATCATTGTGAATCAGATTTCCATCGACACTCGGACAATGGAGAAAGGGTCGCTTTTTGTTGCTATTAAAGGGGAACGCTTTGACGGCCACGATTATATCGAGCAAGCCGTAGCAAATGGTGCAGCACTGGTTATGGTGCGGGAGGGAACAATTCTTCCTGAAAGCGTTCCTGCTATATTTGTGACTGATACACTGGAAGCTCTCGGAAAGCTTGCCCATGAATACAGAAAGCTTTTTAAAATACCTGTAATCGCGGTTACGGGAAGCGTCGGCAAAACCAGCACCAAGGAAATGATTGCCGCAATATTGTCGGCAAAGTATAAGGTACACAAGAGCAAGGGGAATTATAATAATGATATAGGTTTACCTCTTTCTGTGCTCGAAATGGATGAAGAGCATGAGGTGGCAGTTTTTGAAATGGGTATGAGAGGATTTAATGAAATCAGTACTCTTTCAAAAATCGTCAATCCGGATATAGCTGTGATTACCAATATAGGAATCTCTCACATTGAAAGACTAGGTTCAAGGCAAAATATTTTAAAAGCAAAACTGGAAGTACTCGATGGCATGGACGAAAATGGCATTGTAATCTTGAACGGTGATGATGAGCTGTTATCGGGATTAAAAGGCTTGCTGACACAAAAAACGTTATTCTATGGTATAGACGAAAACCAGGATATATGGGCATATGATCTGTCTTCTAAAGGAGAAGAGGGAGTGTATTTCCATGTAAAAACCGGGGGAAATGATATTGAGCTTTTCATACCTGCTCCGGGAATCCATAATGTGCATAATGCTCTTGCGGGAATAGCCGTTGCCGAATCGCTCAATATGAGTGAAAGTGATATCAGAAAAGGTTTAGAGAATTTTTCCGGTGAAAAGATGCGCCTTTGCATCGAGGAGAAGGACGGTATTAAATTCATTAATGACTCATATAATGCCGCGCCATCTTCTATGACTGCCGCTTTAGATGTACTGTGCGAAATTGCCGGAGAAAGAAGAAAGTGGGCTGTTATCGGCGATATGCTTGAACTAGGAGACTGGGCCACAGAAGCGCACCGAAAAATAGGCAGACTTGTTTCAAAATCCGGCATAGAATATATGGTGGCTATAGGAAGCTTGGCCAAGTGGTATGTGGAAGGTGCAAATGAAGATCCCGCCACAAAAACTATTACAAAATTATTTGCCACCGCTTTGGAAGCCAAATCCTATATCAAGACCCTTGTCCAGAAAGGAGATGTTCTTCTTTTTAAGGGCTCCCGTATGATTAAAATGGATGTTATGCTACAGGAGCTGCTTTCGGAAGAATTAAATCAATATGCTTAATATACTTAAGACCATACCGCCTCAGGTTATAGCATATTTTATCAGCTTTCTCATATCCTTAATATCCGGAAAGCTGCTAATCCCGGTGTTAAAAAGGCTTAAGTTCGGTCAAATAGAAAGGGAGGAAGGCCCCGAAAGCCATAAAATAAAACAGGGTACCCCCACAATGGGAGGAATCATTTTTTTGCTTCCTGTTTTATTGCTTGGAATTATTTACAGCTTTTATGATATTAGAATTATATCCCTTGTGCTTGTAACAATAGGATTTGCTTTTGTGGGTTTTCTTGATGATTACCTTAAGATAAGAAAAAAGAATAACAAAGGTCTTTTACCCATGCAAAAAATGATGGGGCTTTTAATTATATCCGGGATTTTTACCTGGTATGCGGTTTCCTATACAGAAGAAGCTAAAATGCTTATTCTACCGTTCTTAGGATACTACAAACCTATAATCATGCCTATCGTAATAGCTGTCCCGTTCTGTATTTTTGTTCTGGTGGCTTTTACAAATGCAGTAAACCTTACCGATGGTCTTGACGGTTTAGCTGGATCTGTGACCACAATAGTATTATTGTTTTTTACATTAGCTACAATGTTCAACAGCGAATGGAATTATATAAGAATATTCTGCGCTATACTAGCAGGTGGTATATTGGGATTTCTGGTGTATAACCTTTATCCGGCCAAGGTTTTTATGGGTGATACCGGTTCTCTTGCAATAGGCGGAGCTCTTGCGTCAACTGCTATTTTAACCGGAACCCCTATGTTTTTAGCTTTGGCAGGAATAATCTACGTTGCCGAAACATTATCTGTAGTGATACAGATTATTCATTTTAAAAGGACGGGGAAGAGAGTTTTTCTTATGGCTCCTCTTCACCACCACTATGAGCATAAGGGATGGAATGAAATCAAGGTGGTAACCATATTTACTATTATAACAATTTTCAGCAGTGTTTTAGCTTTTCTTCTTATGAGGTGATTTGGTTGAGAAAAAGAGAGTACGATTTTTGGATCCTTTTTACAGTGTTAGTTATGCTGGCCATGGGAACAGTTATGGTTTTCAGTGCCAGCTCTTATAGTGCCCAGCATTACCAGAACAACAAATATCATTTTTTGATCAGGCAGTTGCTATGGGGAACGATAGGTGTTATCAGCATGCTTGTTTTTTCAAATATTGATTACCACAGAATTGCCAGCAGTTCACCTGTACTTATGGGGATAAGTACTGTCATGCTTGCATTAGTTCTTATTCCGGGAATAGGCACAGTTATTAATGATTCGAGACGTTGGTTTGACCTTAAGGTTACCACATTTCAACCATCAGAGTTTACTAAAATTGCAGTTATACTATTTCTATCATTTAGTCTCTCGAAAAACAGTAACAAATTAAATTACTTTTTTACCGGACTAGTGCCCTATCTTCTTGTGATAGGAGTAACTGCAGGCCTTCTGTATTTTGAACCCCATATGAGTGCTATTATTCTTATAGTATTAGTCTCAACCATTATTCTGTTTTGTGCAGGGGCTAAAATAAGGCATTTTATTATCCTTGCTATTCCGGTTGCTGCTGTAGGTTGGAAGCTAATAATGAGTAAAGAATACCGTGTAGATCGTATAATGGCTTTTATGGATCCATTTAAATATAGCCAGGGAGAAGGCTTTCAGGTTGTAAATTCCCTATATGCAATTGCTTCCGGATCGGTTTTCGGAAGAGGACTGGGAAGAAGTCTTCAAAAAAACCTGTATCTTCCTGAACCGCATAATGACTTTATCTTTGCCATTTTGGCCGAAGAGCTTGGCTTTGTGGGAGCGGTTACAGTCATTATTCTGTTTATGCTTTTTATTTGGAGAGGTGTGAAGGCGTCTATGAATGCGCCTGATATGATGGGGAGCCTGATAGCCATCGGCATTACTTCCTTAATTGCCTTGGAAACCATAATAAATATTGCGGTTGTTACCTCTACAATTCCGACTACCGGGATGCCTCTGCCCTTCTTCAGTGCCGGCGGTACCTCCACGGTTTTTTTGCTGACATCGGTAGGAATCTTGCTCAATATCTCTAAAGGAGTTGCCTCAACAAATTTCAGCGTTATCAGGAATGACAGAGAGGACAATAGAATGAAGCGTAATAATTCGTCGCGGAAAGTCGGTGAAATATGAGATATATAATTTCTGGCGGTGGTACCGGAGGACATATAAATCCCGGTATTGCAATTGCAAAAGAGATACTAACGAATGAGCCTGATGCAGAGATTCTTTTCGTCGGAACCGAAAAAGGACTGGAAGGTAAGCTTGTTCCCCGGGAGGGCTTTGATATTAAATATATAGACGTGAAAGGTTTCAGAAGAAAGCTTTCAATGGATACATTTAAAACAGTCGGGAAACTTATAAAAAGCTTTGGATCAATTAAACAAATTTTAAAAGAATTTGAGCCTGATGCTGTGATCGGCACCGGAGGTTATGTCTGTTTTCCGGTCGTATTCAGTGCCGCACTCAAAAAAATACCTACCATTATTCATGAACAGAACGCTTTTCCGGGAGTTGCAAATAAAGTCCTTGCCCGTTATGTTGATGAAGTCGCCATAAGTTTCGAGGAAGCGCGTTCAAGGTTTAAAGGTAAGGCAAAGATAACTCTTACGGGAAACCCTATCAGAAATGATTTGTTTTTATTGGACCGAGCAAAAGCTAGAGAGAATCTTGGGATAGCAGCAGATGTACCTTTGGTAGTAATTTTCGGAGGCAGTCTGGGCGCCGAACATATAAACGAATGTGTCAGAGATATGATAAACCTTCACGGTAAGGAAATAACATATAATCTTATTTTAGCTACCGGAATGAAGCATTACGAAAAGGTTATGAGGTATATCAAGGACCCTCTTCAAGGTAATATCCAAGTGGTACCGTATATTTATAATATGGGTGAAGTGCTGGCAGCTGCCGATCTTGCAGTTACAAGAGGGGGCGCTATAACAATAAGCGAGCTGGCAGTGCTGGGCGTACCCGCCATTCTTATTCCATCGCCCTTTGTAGCAGAGAATCATCAGGAGTATAACGCAAGAGCACTTGA
>CAYWXN010000027.1:0-1299 GCA_964462075.1 uncultured Ruminiclostridium sp.
GGATTCTTTAGCGCATATCTCGTTATTTTAGCTAAGTCATATGCAGTTGTATAATGATTCTCGGCATCTAAACCGTGTGGATTGGAAAAACTGGTAGAAAAAGCACCGATCTCAATTGCTTTTTCGTTCATCATCTCACAAAAGCTTTCTACACTTCCTCCTATGTGTTCGGCGATAGCAACAGCTGCGTCATTTCCTGAACAAATAAGCATGCCGTTAAGAAGATCATACATCTTAACAATGCTGTCCTTCTTCAGCCCCATTACAGATCCCCCCATACCGGCTGCATTACCGCTGATTTTAACATTCTCATCCAAATCACTATTCTCAAGTGCGATTATTGCGCTCATAATCTTTGTTGTGCTGGCCATGGGCCTTTTTCTGTACGCGTTTTTTTCGTATAGTATTGTTCCTGTTTCAAAGTCCATAACCAGAGCTGAACGTGCATTTATAACCGGGTCACTGCTAACCTCTACCGTATCATAAAGAAAATAATCCTCGTCTGGATCCTTTTCGTCAAGGCTTTCTTGAGAATATTGCGTATGATCATTACTATTAAATTCATTTAATACAAAGCGCTTTAAATTCGAATCATTTCCGAAAAAAACAACGGAAATAATATAGACTATTAACATAATCAGTAAAAGAAAAAGAATATCTGTCTTTTTCAAAGTTTAGTCACCATGAAATTAGTACCCTGTGTCAAATATATTGTTTGAAATCCCTGACTATGATATTTTAGTCCAAATTGATTTGATTGTTTTAATTGCAGTATTTATATCAGATCCGTCTATAACGTAATCACAATAATTATTGTATAGATGTTCTCTTTCTTCTGATATTTTATATAATGTCTCAGGATTATTTTTTATTAAAGGTCTGGTGTCTGGATCAACAGTTTTTAATATATCTTCAACAGAACGTTTTATATAAAATATAACACCCTTTTCTTTTAGTACATCCATATTCGACGGTCTAAGAACAACCCCTCCGCCGGTTGACATAATAACGCCATCAAGGGTAGCCATTTTTAAAATCATTTTGCTTTCCAGGTCACGAAAATAATCCTCACCTTGATTAAATAGATCGCTGATATTTCCGTAACTCTTTTCAATATTTTCATCGCAATCTGTAAATGGCATATCTAACAGAGCAGAAAGAGTTTTACCTATTGTGGTCTTCCCTGCTCCCATAAGCCCGATTAAAACGATATTAGTCTTCATAACTGTTCCTGCCTTATGGCGGCTATTGCCTGCTGCGATTTAGCGCTCCGGGAAAAACATCCGGTTTTCTAGTCGC
>CAYWXN010000027.1:1399-12998 GCA_964462075.1 uncultured Ruminiclostridium sp.
CGCTTTAAATCGTAGTAGTCATACCCGCTTATATCTTAATTAGGTTTTCGCTACTATGCTCTCATAAATTTCATTTATAATATCCTGTCCATAGGTAACTTCCTGCCATATTTCCTCTGCGCATACAGCCTGAGAGACAAGCATGTAGAGCCCGTTAACGCATGGTATGGATAGTTCTCTCGCAAATTTAAGTAAAAGCGTTTCTTCAGGATTATAAATTAGATCCATGACAAATGATGTACCCTTAAGCTGGTCTTTTCTTATAGGAGAAAAATCAACTTTCGGAAACATACCAACCGGTGTTGTGTTAACCACCAAATCATAGCCTTCGGCCGAAAAACTATTTATTTCTACGCTTTTTTGTTTTGGAAACTTAATTGCCGCAGATTGGGCATCCCTGCTTACTATTGTTATTTTTGATGCGCCTTTATCCTCAAGATATGCAACTACGGCTTTTGATGAGCCACCACTTCCTAAAACCGCACAGACCTTTTTTTGGCTATCAAATCCATAGTAATCGAGAGCTTTCCCGAAACCAAAATAATCGGTATTATAACCCTCATAAATATCCCCTATTTTGACAGTATTCACAGCACCTATTCTGGCGACGATATCTGACACTGTATTTAAGGAAGCCATTATTTCTGTTTTATAAGGGATTGTAACATTAATGCCTTTGTAACCTTCTTTTTTCAACCGGTCTAAGACCCCTGAGAGCTCTGTTTTAGGCACTTCAATTTGCTCGTATGCAGCGTTTATCTTAGCCTTTGTAAATAATTCTCTATGGATTTGCGGAGATATGCTATGCGATAATTTCTCGCCAATAACTGCATATCGTGGTTTTATACCCTTGCTTCCCATCTTCTTTTTCTGATATTCTCTGGAATTATACATTATACATTCGAATACTGCTTTGACATTATCTTTATACTCTTGTTTACTAACCATAGAAAGTACATTTTGAATAACGGCTTCTTCACGGTCTTTATCCAAAATTTCCTTTCCTGATCGTGCTTTTGATTCAGCCACTTTGGAAACTAAATCCATACGTTTTTGAATCAAAGTTGAGAGTTCTTTATCGATTTTATCTATCTCTTTCCGTATTGTATCAAGATTCTTATCCATTAAACCGACCTTCCTTTATTAAAGCCTTCTAAGCCATAGTGATCGATGAGTATATCCAATAAGGCAATGGCAGAAGCAGCATCGATCACAGGCACTGCTCTTGGGACAATACATACATCATGGCGTCCTTTTACCTGTAATTTCGAGTTTTTTCCTTCCTTTATGTCAACGGTATCCTGTTCTTTGGCTATAGAAGAGGTTGGTTTAATTGCCGTACGGAATACTATTGGCATACCGTTAGTTATACCTCCGTTAATTCCGCCGTTGTTATTGGTTTTTGTATATATATTCTCATTTTGAAGGTAAAGACTGTCGTTGGCCTGACTTCCATATAATTTGGTTATGCCAAAACCTTCCCCGAATTCAACACCCTTAACTGCAGGAATAGAAAATAGAATCGATGAAAGCTTTGCCTCAATATTATCAAAAATAGGAGAGCCTATACCTGCTGAAATACCAATTATGGCTGTTTCGATAATTCCACCCACTGAATCTAAATTTCTTCTGGCTTCCTCAATTATTTCAAGGTACTCTTCCCTACAGGATCTGTCATTAACAGGTATGTCCATACCTCTGAGCATTATAAGCTGTTCTTTGGTTATTTGCGTATTATCAAACCTTATGTCGTTGGAATCAAAGATTGAATCAATATGTGAGCCGATTGCTATATCATACACATTAAGTATTTGTGTGGCAACTGCACCGGCAAACACTATAGGAGCGGTTAATCTTCCGGAAAAATGTCCGCTTCCTCTTTTATCATTATATCCGTTATACCTTACAAAACCTGAAAAATCTGCATGACCCGGCCTTAAAAGGCTTTCCAAATTACCATAATCCTTGCTAATACAATCAGTATTTTTTATCATTGCACAAACAGGCGTACCGGTAGTTTTTCCGTTAAGGATTCCGCTTAAAATTTCCACCTCATCAGCTTCATTACGCTTGGTAGAATAAGCTCCGGATGCGGGTTTTCTACGTCCCATTTCCTTGGAAATAATTTCGGGATTAATATCAAAGCCTGAGGGAAGTCCATCAATGACCACGCCTATAGCAGGTCCGTGGGATTCTCCGAATACCGATACTTTTATATTTTTTCCAAAAACACTACCCATAAAATTCTACCTCTCCTCCAAGCGAAATAAAATCCTCCCAGAATTCCGGATATGACTTTTTAACAGCTTCATATCCTTCAATTTCAACAGGACCTTTACAAACAGACGATGCGGCAGCTACAGCCATTACAATTCGATGATCTCCTGAGCCAAAGGCTTTTCCGCCAATAAGCTCCGGTTTGCCTTTTATTAATAATCCATCGTCTTTTTCAGTTATATCTGCGCCTAAAGCATTAAGCTCCCTGCATGTTGTCATGAGTCGGTCAGATTCCTTTATACGGAGCCGGGCTCCATTAATTATTGATGTTACCCCATCTGCTCTAGATGCAGCAACGGCAATAGCTGGGACCAGATCGGGACACTGAGATACATCTATTATTATACCTTTTAGTTCGGAGCTTTTAAATGTTATACCCTGCTCATTGATCTCGGGCACAGCACCCATTCCCTTTAAAATATCCAGGATAATTTTATCGCCTTGAAGGGAATTTAAATTTAAGCCCTTCACGGTCAATTGCCCGGAAATTGCCCCCATAACACAAAAGAATGCAGCTTGCGACCAGTCACCCTCAACGATATAATAAGGGACAGCTTTATATGATTGATTCCCCGGAATTATTATTAATTTGTAATCATCATCATGTTTAATGTCAATACCGAATTCATCAAGCACTTTTATGGTCATTTGTATATACGGAAGGGATTGTAAATCACCGGTTATATTAATTTCAGAACTTTCTTCCAGAAGCGGTAATGCAAACAACAGGCCTGATATAAACTGTGAGCTGACATTCCCTGAAAGCTCAAAAGTTCCGGGAATCAGCTTACCGGAAAGAAAAATCGGCATTTTACCCTCATTGTCCTTATAGGTTATGCCCTTTTCGATAAAAAGATTTTTATAAATTTTAAATGGTCTTTCTATAAGCCGTCCTCTTCCTGTCAATGTCGAAGGTGATGAGTCAAGTCGGGTTATCGGCATCATGAAACGGGCTGTTGAACCGGATTCTATACAGTCAATAACTTTTTCTTCAGATGAAATACAGCCATTGGAATTAATAGTAATCAGTTTTCTGCCGTTGTAATTCAAGCTGTCCTCAATTTTTATTTCAGCGCCAAGTGCAGCGACTGCACCTAAAGTAGCATTAATGTCATCGGATAATACCACATTATCTATTTTACTTTCACCGTCTGCCAGGGATGCACAAATAATAGCCCTATGAGCCATGCTTTTTGAGGGTTGAGCCATTATTATTCCGTTGAGGGGCTTCGGTTTAATCCTTAAGTATGCCATGGATTTTGTCCTCCAGCTCTTTAAGATCAATTTCAATAAGCCCGCCCTGCCCGATTCTTTCTATGTAGGCTATGGTGATCTTTCCTGAGCGATTCTTTTTATCCAGTGAAATCGCCTTTATTACCTCAGTAATATTCAATTCCGGCCAGTCGGTCGGAAGCTTGTACTTTTTCAAAGCCTTAATTATCTTTTCCGTTTCTCCTTTTTCAGTAAGACCCAGACTTTGCGTAAGTCTAGTAATAATAATCATTCCGATAGAAATTGCTTCGCCGTGTGATAATCCGGAATAATTCTGAACTCTCTCTATGGCGTGGCCGATGGTATGCCCAAAATTTAATAATTGGCGTATGCCGTTGTCCTTCTCATCCTCTTCAACAACATTTCTTTTTATACTACAGCTTGAGAAAATATACTCATCAAGATTTTTGGATATAGATTCCCTGTCATATACATTGTCATTATTAACAAGTTGTTCATATAAGCGAAAATCCTTTATAAACCCATGCTTTAAAAGCTCTGCCATACCATCGGAAAAATATCTGTCATTTAAGCTTTCCAAAAGCATAGGATCGGTGTAAACCGCATCGGGTTGATAAAAAGCTCCTATAAGATTCTTTCCCTGTGGAAGATCAACAGCAACCTTGCCTCCTATACTAGAGTCAACCATTGCCAAAAGTGTAGTGGGAATCTGAATATATCCCATTCCCCGTAAAAAGGTAGCAGCAGCTAGACCCGCCATATCTCCTGTTACTCCGCCGCCCAAAGCAACAACTATATCACTTCTGGTAAATGCATTGTCAGCAAGCTTTTCATATATCGCATTCAGGGTCACAAGATTCTTACTCTTTTCCCCTGCCTCAAATATTATCGGAATAGTAAAAAAGCCCTTTTGCTCAAGCTTTTTAACAAATGTATTTCCATATAGCTGAAAAACGTTGCTATCGGCTACAAGAGCTAACTTTTTCCCTGAATATTTCTCATGAAAAATGTCGGACAATTTTTTAAAAAGACCGGATTCTATATGTATTTCGTAGGTTTTACCCCCTGCATTTACAATTACTTTTTTCACGGGCTAAACCTCCAGTTGTTTTTCTTCTACCTCTGTAAGCATCTTTAATTTAGGAAGGATTGAAGCGTATTCAGAAGGTGTTATTGATTGTTCTCCGTCGCTTAAAGCACATTTTGGGTTATTGTGAACCTCAATAACAACACCATCTGCTCCTGCCACCAAAGCTGCTTTAGACATAGTTCCCACCATCCATGACTTGCCGGTTCCATGGCTGGGGTCAACTATAATAGGCAAATGGCTTAGCTTTTTGATGGCCGGCACCGCACTTAAATCCAGAGTATTGCGTGTATATGTTTCAAAAGTTCTGATACCCCGTTCGCAGAGTATAACCTTATCATTTCCTTCACTTAAAATATATTCAGCAGACATTAGCCATTCTTCAAGAGTAGCTGATAATCCTCTTTTTAATAGTATAGGCTTATTTGTTCTCCCCAATTCTCTTAGCATAACAAAGTTCTGCATATTGCGGGCACCAACCTGAATAATATCCACATCCTCAACAAACCTATCCAGAACATCAGTAGACATAATTTCCGATACAATAGGTAGGCCTGTTTCGGCTCTTGCTATCTTTAAAAGTTCTAAGCCCTCAAGCCCAAGACCCTGGAAGCTATATGGAGAAGTTCTTGGTTTATATGCGCCGCCTCTTAAGAATGATGCCCCGACTTTTTTCAATTCCTTCGCAATAGATACTATTTGCTCTTCATTTTCAACCGAGCATGGGCCGGAAATAATAACAAAATATCCTTCTCCGATTTTTCTGCCGTTTACTTCAATAACAGTATCATCGGGATGAAACATCCTATTTGCTTGTTTAAACGGTTCGGTTACTTTTAAAACATTCTGGACAATGTCATAGGAAGAAAAATACAACCTATCAAGTTTCGTTGTATCGCCTACCAGTCCTACAATGGTGGTATCAACACCCACCGAAATATGAACATCAAGCCCCATTGATTTAATGCGGCTTAACAGCTCATCGGTCTGCTCCCGGGAAGCTCCGGGTTTCAATACTAGAATCATAACAAACATCTCCTACCATACTACAATTATACACTGATTTTACAAAACTATTTAATTAAAAAACTCATTATATATACTTATAACAGCATTATTGGCATCAACTTCGTTGACACCTATCATAATACTAACCTCAGAGGAGCCCTGATTTATCATTCGAATATTTATATTGTTTTTTGCCAAGGCTTTCGTTATACGGCTCATTATACCTACGGTACTTGTCATTCCCTCGCCAACTACCATAATCATTGCTAAGCCATATTCCAGTATTACGCTGTCAACACGCAGTTCTTTAGCGATTCTTTCCATAATACGGCTCTTTTTTTCGTCATTAAGATGTGCCTTACGTATAATAACCGAAATATCGTCAATCCCTGAAGGCATATGCTCAAATGGTACGCAGTCCTCTTCGAGAATTTGCAGAACCTTACGACCAAATCCAATTTCTCTGTTCATCATGTATTTATTAATATTTATTGAACAAAAGCCCTTATCTGCGGCAATTCCGGCAACGGGGCAGTCGGTCAGTTCCCTTGTTGGGGTTATCATAGTACCCAAAGAATCCGGATTATTGGTATTTCTGATATTAACCGGAATACCTCTTTGAAATACGGGTTCCAGGGTTTCTTCGTGAAGCACCGAAAAACCGGCATATGATAACTCGCGCATTTCTCTGTATGTCAGTACCGAAATAGCTTTTGGCTTGTTGATCAGTTTTGGGCTTGCAACAAATACAGAATCTACATCAGTAAAGTTCTCATATACATCAACTTCTAACGCTGCAGCTAAAATTGACCCGGTAATATCAGAGCCTCCTCTTGGGAAGGTCACAATCTCTCCCGATAAGGAGTAGCCAAAGAACCCGGGGAAAATAATGATGTCTTCTATATCTTTTAATTTTGAAAGGTTTTTGAAAGATTGAGGCAGTACTCTTGCATTTCCATACTCATCATTTAAAAACAGACCGGCTTCCTTTGGATTCATATACAGTGCGGGTATACCTTGGCTTTCAAAATAAGAGGCAACAAGACGAGCTGCATTGTCCTCCCCCGCTGCTTTCATACGGTCAATAAATTTTTCGGCCGAATTATAACTCATCGAAACTCTTGTTCTCAGATTGTTTTCAATATCTGTTACAATATGCTCATTAAGACCTAAGTCACGGGCTATCTCAGCATAACGGTCTATAATCTTATTAAGTACTGATTCGTAATCATCATTTGAGAGATATTTATTTGCACAATCGATAAGCATATCGGTAACCTTGACATCACCATCAAAGCGTTTCCCCGGTGCCGATACGACAACCACACGTCTTTCCTTGTCACTTGTAATAATAGAAAAGACCTTTTTAATCTGTTCGCTGTTTGCCATTGATGTTCCGCCAAATTTACATACCTTCATAAAATCCTCCGAAGGGGTATAATCATTAATATAAAAAAGGTAAAGGGTTAGCCCTTTACCTTCCAATTTTATATTGTACACTAAGCCTTGTCAACATTCGCTAATTAATTTCTTCGTTTCCTTAGCAATTGCCAGCTCTTCATTGGTTGGAATAATCAGCGTTCTTACCTTTGCTTCTGCTGCAGAGATGTCAATCTCTTTACCCCTTGTTTTGTTTTTTTCAGGATCAATTACAATACCAAGGCTATCCATTTCTTCAAGAGACTTTAATCTTATAAGCCCGTCATTTTCTCCTATGCCGCCTGTGAAAATTATTGCATCTGCTCCATTCATTGCCGCAAAATAGGATCCGACAAAAGTCTTGACTCTGTAAGTAAAGATATCAATAGCAAGCTGCGCTCTCTTATTCCCGGATGTTGCCGCACTCTGCGTATCTCTCATATCATTGCTCACACCGGATACCCCCAATAAACCGGATTTTTTGTTCAGGTAGGTGTCCATTTCAGCTGCTGACATTCCTTCTTTTTGCATTAAGAACGTTACAACAGCAGGGTCAAGAGTTCCGCATCTGGTACCCATCTCCAGACCATCAAGAGGAGTAAGCCCCATACTTGTGTCAATACATTTTCCATATTTCACTGCACAAATGCTTGCACCATTCCCTAAATGGCAGGATATCAGCTTTAGCTCCTCTATTGGTTTGCCAAGCATTTCTGCGGCTTTTTGTGTCACATACTTATGTGACGTCCCATGAAAGCCATACTTTCTGATGGAGTATTTCTCATATGCTTCATAAGGAATTGCATAAGTATAAGCATATTTCGGCATTGTCTGGTGAAAACCGGTATCAAAGACGGCAACCATTGGAATACCTTGCATTTCAGCTGCGCAGCCCTCAATTCCCATAATGTTGGCCGGATTATGTAACGGTCCAAGAGGTATACATTCTCTTATTGCATCCATTACCTTGTCATTGATCAGCATAGGGTCATGGAATTTTTCACCGCCATGCAGAACTCTGTGACCTACACCAGCAATTTCAGACGTAGATTTGATAACACCATGATCTTTATCAATCAATGTTTTCAGTACAAGAGCGATTGCATCTTTGTGCTTTTTCATTTCTTTATTGACCACATATTTATCTTTGCCTGGTACTTGATACTCCATAACGGAGTTATCAATACCAATTCTGTCGCATATGCCCTTTACCAAAACCTTATTTTCATCCATATCAAGGAGCTGAAACTTGAGCGATGAGCTTCCTGCATTAATAACCAATATTTTCATTTGACTTCTCCCATTCATCTTATTAGCCTTACCAGGCATCTATTTGTATTTCTATTTGTATTTGAATTCTTTTAGTATTTGTGCTATCTCTCTTGACAGTTTTGTTTTAAGATTTCTGCGCCTGCACAGCAGTAATCGCAACTACTCCAACTATATCCTCCGCACTGCAGCCTCTTGAGAGATCATTTACCGGCTTTGCAATGCCCTGTAAAACAGGTCCGTATGCCTCCGCCTTAGCTAGTCTTTGAACCAATTTATAAGAAATATTTCCGCTATTTAAATCAGGGAATACCAGCACATTGGCCTGTCCTGCCACAGGGCTGCCTTTTGCCTTTGAAGCTCCCACTGACGGTACCAGTGCAGCATCCGCCTGTAGTTCACCATCCAGCTGAAGTCCGGGAGCTTTTTCCTTTGCCAGTCTGGTAGCCTCTACTACCTTCTCCGTTAAATCGCTCTTTGCACTTCCGTAACTGGAATATGAAAGCATTGCTACCTTCGGCTCACTGTCCACCAGATTTTCAAAAGATTTTGCAGAAGCCAGCGCTATTTCCGAGAGGTCATCTGCAGAAGGATTTTCTACAAGACCGCAATCAGAGAACAGGAAAGTACCATTGCTGCCAAATTCACAATCAGGCACAATCATTATGAAGAAAGACGATACAAGCTTTGTGCCTGGAGCTGTCTTCAATATCTGAAGGGCCGGACGAAGAGTATTGGCTGTTGAATTGATCGCACCGGCAACCATACCGTCGGCATCACCTTTCTTAACCATCATAACTCCCCAGAAAAGCGGATTTTTCATTGTTTCTCTTGCTTGTTCTATTGTCATACCCTTATGCTTGCGAAGCTCATAAAGTGTATTTACATAATCATCTATTTTATCGGATTTTAATGGGTTCTCTATTCTTGCCCCATCTATATTTAAATCTCCTTTAAGTTCATTGATTTTATCCTCTTCTCCAACCAAAACAATGTTTGCAAAGCCCTTTTCCAATATCATAGCCGCTGCTTTGATTGTACGGATATCTGTACTTTCAGGAAGAACAATGGTCTTTTTGTTCTCCTTAGCTCGCTGTGTAATTCTGTCTAAAAATTGACTCATTTCAGATTGCTCCTTTCGATTGCATTTATATGATTTAGTGTATCAAAAAATAAATAAAAATTACGTATTACTAATAATTTCATCATTATATTCATATTTATGATGCCTATAAAATTATAATATAAATGTTTTTTGTATACAAGTTATAAGGCAAAAATACTTCAATAAAAAACAAAAAAGGATAGAATATTCTACCCTTTTATTATATAAACTAGTAATTTTCTGCTCCCTTGGCAAACATTTCTTTTAGTTTATCTATATTTTTCCCCGCTGTATTTTTTATTGTAGTAGTCATATGGTTAAATAATATTCTCATCTGATCAGTCTCCAAATAACGCTTTATCTTCAAAGTAGTTGTTTTGATTAACTCCTCATAGCCGAAAACATAGTAACGGATAGTTTTATATACAGGCATTAGCTTATTGATTTCCTTTACTGCGCTATCCAAGAACTTCTTTATAGCATTCTCATCATCGGGTGATTTTACAACCTCTGTAATATTCTCTTTGTCGAGAACTATCTTTGCACAGATTTCAACAGTTCCTTCTTTTGTAGTTTCACCCCATACCAGAGATTCCTTGACATAAGGCACTTTATTAATATAATTTTCCAACTCTTCCGGAAAGACCTTCTTACCGTTATTTAATACAATCATAGTCTTTACTCGACCGGTTACTTTGATTATACCATTTTTGTCAATGCGTCCTAAATCTCCTGTGCGAAACCACCCGTCCACAATAGCTTCTTTAGTTGCTTCCTCATTCTTCCAGTATCCAAGCATTACATTGTTACCTTTTATAACCAATTCGCCTGTACCGCTAATATCAGGGTTTGCAATAGCCATTTTAACACCTGGCAGCGGATTACCGCAGGTACCGGTTTTGCGTACACGATCATTTCCTCCTGCCACAACCGGCGATGTCTCGGTAAGGCCATAGCCCTGGTAAACCTTAACACCTATGTTTTCATAGAATTTTGTTGTGTCATTCTCCATTGATGCGCCGCCTGTTACTATAACTCTAAGCTTTCCGCCGAAAGGTTCTAATAGCTTTTTGAACAGCTTTCTGCGAAAATCAATTCCAAAATGTGAAAGAAAGCTTAAAATGCTCATAAGAGTATTGATCTTTTTTTCCATACCTTTTTTCTTTATTTCATCTAATATTTTCCCCTTAAATTTATCAAAAATTAAGGGTACTCCGATAAGACACGCAGGCTGATATTCGGTTAAATTCTTCGATAGATATTTTAGTCCGTCGCTGATAGAAACCGTCATGCCTAAGAACAACGGGAACAATAGACCTGTGGTATTCTCAAATGTATGATGTAAAGGAAGAATAGAAAGAACCGAATCTCCCGGTTTAAAATGAACAACTCCGCCCAGAGACATAATGTCAGAGCATATATTTCTATGACTTAACATAACAGCCTTTGAACTGGCGGACGTCCCCGAGGTAAACAATAAAACTCTAAGAACATCAGGGTCGGGATCTATATTTATATATTCCTTATAACCGGTTTTTAAAAGTTCATTACCTTTATTAAGCAGACTTTTAAAGGAAAAGAATTTCGAATTATCGATATACTCTTCCTTTTCAGGGTTCATACAAATTAATGCTTTGAGATTCGTATTGTTTTTAGAAATACTCTCTACAGTCTGCTCAAATGACTGCGAGTATACTAAAACGTCTACCTCTCCTCTTTCTAGCATTAATTCAATTTCATTGGGAGGAAGCATTCTATCAAGAGGTACAGCCACGCCTACTCCATTTGTTGTAGCTAAATAAGAAACGACCCACTCATAACGGTTTTCACCAATTATAGCAATACTGGAATTTTTAAGACCTAATTCTATTAAAGAACTGCCAAAAGCATTAACATCATTCAAAAACTCAGGGTAGGTTTTTATTATTGTTTCCAAGCGGGGTTCGTTGCGGAACTTAAATGCAATATTTTCAGAATATATGTTTGCACACATTTCTAGCATCTCTTTAAGAGTATTTATTTTTGGGACATTATAATATGATTTCCCTTCGGTAATACTTACTATATTTAGAGTATCCCCCATAAAGATAGCCCCCTTTGTTGATATCGAATCAATTATATTACAAATAAAGTATTATATCAAATTTCTAAAAATATTCTTCTTAGCGGTATAAGGCGTCTTATTCCAAGTTCTTTTAATA
>CAYWXN010000027.1:13098-14310 GCA_964462075.1 uncultured Ruminiclostridium sp.
TCTAAAAATATTCTTCTTAGCGGTATAAGGCGTCTTATTCCAAGTTCTTTTAATACTTTTTTGTTTAATATATCGCATAGATTTTTAACGGTTTCATATTCCTCAATATTTACCTTTTGCCCTCCGTACCTCACTTTTGAAAATATTTCGGTTATATCTTTAAAATCACGTTCCGAAAAATAATATACTTCATCAATTCGAGCCGCAAATTCTCTGGCCGTCTCACTGGGTTTAAACTTATAGCCTATATGAGATAACCAAACGATCATTCTTTTGTATAAGAGTAATATCCGTTTTTCATTATTGGATATTTTTAGAATCAGTATACTTATTAGTGTAGCAAAGATGTTTATTAATATACATGCTGCAATTAGTCCGGCTAAAATATATAAAATTATAATGGAATAATCCTTTTCACCTTCTATTTCGTATTCATTTATTATGGGAGTATAGCCAACAATATCATCATCATATCTAAATCTCTCGATCATGTCCAAATATGATGAATAGCTGCTGTAACCAACATAATCTGAAAATGTTTTATAATCCATAGTTCCGGCATAGACGGTAGTCGGCTCGAAAATAAGCCAGCCGAAACCTTCAAAATAAACTTCAACCCAAGCATGGGCATTCATATTTGTTACAGTATAAATATTATCCGATGATACATATTCAGGTAGAACATAGCCTTCTACATATCTGGCAGGGATCCCTGCTAAACGCAGCAATATCGCCATTGAGGTTGCATAATAAGTACAATATCCCTCTTTATCTTCAAATAAGAAGTAGTCGACTAAATCTCTGTCATGGGGAACGTCTCTTGGGTTCAGTGTATATATGTGATTATCTCTAAGGTATTTTTCAATTGCGATTACTTTTTCATAGTCCGAATCTAAATCTTTGGTAAGATCATATGCTAAATCTTTAACTCTCTGAGGAATATTATCGGGAAGCTTTGTATAGGTTTCTTCAATTTTTAAAGCATCTAAATAAAGGGTTTTCAGTGATGTAATTATTTCATCGGTTTGGTTTATCTGTGCAGTTAATTCATCGCCTTTTTTTGTATCAACATTTTTTTTAGCTCCGTTTATTAACTTAAGATTATGAAAATAGCTATGTTTTATTTCCCAAAACGCTAATGAATCCTTATAAAGGTTCTTACGACTAAAGCTTAAAGCTTTTTTATATAATTCCTCCCCATACATGGGTTGA
>CAYWXN010000028.1:0-12759 GCA_964462075.1 uncultured Ruminiclostridium sp.
CTGATAGCATCCTAAACAAGGTTGAAGAAATTCTTGAAGATACTCTGGATGTGATCAAACTAAACCGCCAGGAATTGAAATAAGGATAGCAAGAGCGTATCTTTCATTGAAGCTATTAATTAGTTATGTCTGCTGTTTTGATTATTTACAGTCCTGTATGGTGAAATCAACATTGAGATCAGAAGAATACCTATGATCACAGGACGAGTCCACAATATATCAATACCGGACACAGCATCCATTCCCGTGGTTTGGATCGACATGGGCATAATATTTATTACCAAGAAAGCCAAAATTCCGGCTAAAATACCGTGCAGCAGTTTTCCCAAAAATAAAACCCTGTATTTGCAGCCTGTGCCTTTCATTATTCCCATTATCTGAGTATGGACAGAGAATCCTGCAAACCCGAAAATGATTGATACAACAGCCAACTGGACATTTAGCTGAATACTTTTTAGATTATTAATGGCCTGTGCTCCCGAGGTTATTTCCATGATTCCTTTTAGAAGGGCAGTTATGAACTCCGAATTGGTTGAAGCCGGAGAGGTTCCTGTGAATAATAAGCTAAAGCATCGGCCAATTATTGAAAACACTCCTAAGAGTGATAACAACTCAGAAATAACGGCAAAAAATACGATATATCCTGAAACCTTTATACACAATATCGCAGCTTCCTCAATTGATGCGGTGATTAGGGCCGAGAGTCCCGCAGACTTCACATCTCTTTTTGTATATTCCTTATCATATCCTCTACTTTTTTGATAAGGATCATTATTGTCTTTTCTGCCCGAAGGCAAGAAATTTGCCAGTTTCCCGGTTATCAGTGCTGCTACTAGACCCGAAAACCAGTGTATTAAAAGTAAAAAAACTCCCAGCTTGATACTCTTGAATAGCCCGGCTCCTATTGTTCCTACAATAAATAGGGGACTGCAGTTGTTGGCTATAGGCAAAAGTTTAGCGGCTTGCCTGTAATCAAGAAGTTCCTGATCTAACATATCACGGGTCATTTTTGCGCCGCTGGGATAACCGCTCATAAACCCCAGCAGAATAACAAATATCGTATAATAGGGCAGATAGAAGAATCTTTCTATTATTCTTCTCAAAAATTTAGGACATGGAAAATGCGAAATATATGGAATGAGAATCTTGGATAATACAAAAAACGGAAACAGAGAGGGAATCACAATATCAAGGCACAGATAAATTGCGTCTTTTGCGGCCTGTGAGGTTTCTTTTGCGAACAAACACAGGATGACAGCTAAAAAAGGAAACAGATAAATTATTATTTGTTTGATGCTTAAATTTTTATTCTTCATACTTTTCCTGTGAATACTATTGATATATAGAATACTTATTCGGCTTTTCCGGCAAAGTTGCATTGAAACAGAACTAAATGATATAATATTGTAAATTCTTAAAGTGGTCTGTTCTTATTAAAAAGAGGAAATAGGAGGTATTCGGATATGCCTGAAAAAGATACCGATGTTTTGGAACAGGATAATATTGGCGAGATAAAGATCAGTGCGGATGTAGTTACAGTAATAGCACACACCGTTGCCAGCGAAATCGAGGGTGTGGCAGGTATGAACGCAAATCTATCTGAGAATATTTCCTCTGTTTTGGGCCGAAAAAATCCTACCAAAGGCGTTAAGGTGGAAATTGATGATAATGATGTAACAATAGACTTTTACATTTTGGTAGAATATGGGACCCGTATACCTGATGTAGCATGGAGAATACAGGAGCGTGTTAAATCCGCGATTGAAAGTATGACCGGTATGAATGTCGCTTCGATAAATATTCATGTTCAGGGTATTAGCTTTGAGAAGGTAAAAGAAGAAAAAAAGCTCGAAGAGCCACCTAAGGTGAATTGAGGTTGCTTCATGTTTGGTTATGTTGAACCGGATAAGCCGGAACTGAAAATACGTGAATATGACGTATTTCGGGGATATTACTGCAGCTTGTGCAAGACTCTTGGGCGTCGTTACGGTCAGGTTTCACGACTAACGCTCAATTATGATCTTGCATTTCTCTATGTTCTTTTAGACTCGATGAGCTCGCTTCCCATCGGTGGAAAAAGGCAAAGATGTATTGCCCATCCATCAAAAAAACGTTTTATTATATTTTCTAATAAATTTGCGGAATATACATCAGACATGAATATTATTTTAATGTATTATAATTTAGAGGATAAATGGAACGATGAAAAGAATTTAATGGGGGGAACCGGGGCTTTAGCATTAAAGAGAGCCTTTAAAAAAGCAAAAAAGAGACATCCTGAAAAATGTGCCGCAATAGAAAACCATTTAAAAACTCTTTCCAACCTTGAAAAACAGGGATGCGATTCAGTGGATGAGGTTGCCGAAGAGTTTGCTGCAATTATGCGTGAGATCTTTGAGTGCGGGATGATTGATGACGAAAATGACAGAAAAGCCTTAGGCTGGATGGGCTACAATCTGGGGCGTTGGATTTACATCCTGGATGCTTATGACGATATTGAGAAAGACGTAAAGCATAATTCCTTTAATCCCCTGGTTACTCAGTATGGCTTTAAAGACGATAATGTAAATGATTTTAAAGAATCGATACGGGAAAAGGTAAATTTTACTTTGACATATTCACTGAGTGAAGTAGAAAAAGCGTATTCCCTTCTCGCTATTGAAAAGAATAATGCAATACTAGATAATATACTGTACTCAGGGTTAATTGTTAAAACAGATAAGGTATTACAAGAAAGAGGTATAGAAAATGGCAAAGAATCCTTATAAGGTTTTAGGTATAAAAGAAGGTGCCAGTTACGACGAAATAAAGCGTGCATATCGTGAGCTCGCTAAGAAGTATCATCCTGACAGATATCAGAATAATCCTCTGTCAGATTTGGCCGACGAAAAAATGCGAGAGATAAACGAGGCCTATGATACGGTTATGAAAAATGCCGGTGGCAATTATCAATATAAACCGGATTATGAGCAGTCTTATGATAACAGTAACGCTTCAAAGGGATCATATGGACAGCAGTATCAACAGCAGCAACAACAACAAAAATCAAGTTCTCAGTCCCAGTCCCAGTCCCAGTCGCAATCACAGTCACAGTCAGGATATAATACTCAGTATCAGTATGTAAATGAGACGGATCTTGAAAACAGGGCCAGAATGTATATTAATGGTGGCAATTTAAACGAGGCGCAGAGAATATTAGATAGAATGAAGAATAGAAATGCTACGTGGTACTACTTGCAAGGTCTGATATTTTTGAGAAGAGGCTGGTATGACAGAGGATATACAAATATTCAAAAGGCAGCTAACATGGACCCTGCCAATTTTGAATACCGAAATGCACTCAATAACCTTAACCAGCAATCTACTGGATACAGACAGAATAATTATTATCGCAATACCTATAACAGTAGCCCGGATATGTGCAATCTTTGTGCTAATCTCTGGTGTGCCGACAGCTGCTGTGAATGCATGGGTGGCGATCTTATAGGCTGCTGCTAGGCAATAATTTAGAACGGGGTTTTTAGTTTGGAAAATAGCTCGGATATTAAAAACCAGAATAAGAGTTCGAAGGAAAAAACTCGAAAAATTGCTCTAACAGGCATCTTGTCGGCTTTTATTGTTATAATACTTTTTTTGGAGTCGATTTCTCCAACGGGCAGATTAGGGTTTTATGTTTTAGCCGGATTTATCTTGTCGGTTGTCATGCTGGAGGCCGGTGTTAAATGGGCTTGGGCTGCTTATGTGGTAACATGTGCCGCAGGTTTTCTGCTGATTCCGGAAAAGCTAAATGTACTGCCATATGTTTTATTCTTTGGCATATATACAATATTAAAATTTCATATTGAATCGCTGCGAAAGCCATGGCTAGAGATACTGCTGAAGTTTGCAGCTTTTAATCTCTTTCTGTGGCCGGCTTGGAATATAGCAAAGGTTTTTCTGCCGCCATCATTAACTGAAGGCACGATGGTTATTGTAACGGGTATTGTTTTACAAGTGTTATTTGCAATATATGATATATTGTTTACGGCATGGATAAGGTTTTATTTTGAGAAAATTGCACCAAAGGTTCGTAGATCCTAATCCATAGATTGCTATCACCTTACTTCGAGCTGCGGCATTTAAAGTCGCAGCTTTTGCGGCCGTAACACTGCTTGAGAGAGAGTGAAACAACCGAAGAAGCAGATGTACGTCCCATGCAAGGCTTGCCCAAGAAACCAAGCAATAGCGAAGGTTGATTGGAAGCAAGCTACTGCGATATAATCTATATTAATATTCAATAAGCGCATTTTATTAATATGAGGAGATTCTAATGAACGATAGAGCATTACGTGTGCTTGAATATGATAAAATAATGAAAATGCTCAGCGAAAGAACGGTATCTGCGCTGGGAAGAACATATGTTGATGATTTGAAGCCAGTTTCCGATTTTTATAAAGTGGAAGACAGACTTAAGGAAACCAGTGATGCATCGGCATATTTATGGCGAAAAGGTGGCGCCCCTTTCGGAGGAATCCATGATATAAGAGGAGCTCTTAAACGTGTTGGAATTGGGTCCACCTTGAGTATATCCGAGCTTTTAAAAGTCGGAGATGTCCTGCGTTGTTCAAGGATTATAAAACAATTCCTCACCAATGATGTTCCGGCAGATTGGGAAGGTAACACAGCTTTGGAATTAGGGCGTCAGATAACAGGATTCAAGCAGGTTGAGGACGCAATATCCAACGCTATTATCAGTGAGGATGAAATATCCGATCGTGCCAGCCCTGAGTTGTTCTCCATAAGAAGGAGTATACGACAAAAGCAGGAAGGTATTAAAGACAAGCTGTCATCCATTATCCGATCTAATGATTACAAAAAGATAATGCAGGATGCAGTTGTTACAATGAGGGGTGACCGTTATGTCATTCCTATTAAGCAGGAATTTAAAAGCCAGGTTCCGGGATTGATTCATGACATGTCTGCATCCGGAGCCACTGTGTTTGTAGAACCGCTATCAGTAGTTGAAGCAAATAACGAGATTAAGGCGCTGCTCATAAGAGAACAGCATGAAATCGAGCGGATCTTAGAGGAGTTATCAGCTAAAGTTGCAGAAATCATAGTTGAGCTTGGTATTAACGTTGAAATTTTGTCCAGACTGGATTTCATGTTTGCAAAGGCAAAGCTTGCCCGGGATATGAACGGGATTTGCCCGCATCTTACAAATAAAAGACAAATCAAGATAAAACAAGGTCGACACCCGCTTTTGGACAGGCATACCGTTGTGCCGATCGACATTGAGCTAGGCAATGAGTTTACTACATTAGTAATTACAGGGCCTAATACCGGAGGTAAGACAGTCACTCTAAAAACCGTAGGGCTGTTTGTGCTGATGCTTCAAGCCGGTTTGCATATTCCCGCTAAAGAGGGTAGTGAATTTGGTATGTTTGGAAGCGTTTATGCCGATATCGGCGACGAACAGAGCATAGAACAGTCCTTAAGTACCTTTTCATCTCATATGAAAAACATCGTATATATTTTAAATGAAGCTGATGAGGAATCGTTGGTTTTATTTGATGAGCTCGGGGCAGGGACAGATCCGACCGAGGGAGCGGCACTGGCAATCGCTATTCTCGAAGGACTTACAAAAAGAGGCATCTGCACCATGGCAACCACTCATTACAGCGAGCTGAAAATCTATGCCATGACAACCGAACATGTTCAAAATGCGTGCTGCGAGTTTGATGTTGAGACGCTTCGTCCGACTTACAGGCTTCTGGTTGGTGTTCCGGGGAAAAGCAATGCCTTCGCCATATCACAGAAGCTGGGTTTGGATGCTTATATAATCCATAAGGCTAAAGAATATTTATCTCAGGATAATTTACGATTTGAGGATGTTCTTTCGGATATTGAGAAGAACAGAACACAGGCTGAAAAGGAAAAAGATGAAGCGGCTATACTTAAGCGTGAAATTGAAAATCTGAAAATTGAAGCCAAAAGGGAAAAAGATCGGATAAATAAAGAGAAAAGCAATATTATTACAAAGGCGAAGGAAGAAGCCCGTGCAATAGTAATGAATACAAGATATGAATCAGAAGAACTTCTTGAGCGTTTAAAGGAGCTATATAAGCAAGGGATTGATTCAAATAATGAAAAGAGCCTTCAGGAGGCCAGAGCAGGGATTCGCAATCTTGATAATATAGAAGGCGGATTGGTTGAGTCATTTGAACTACATGAATATCTTGAAGCTCCAAAGAATTTAAAACCCGGAGAGACTGTATTAATGCTCAATCTAAACCAAAAAGCAACCGTACTTGATGAGCCTGATTCTGATGGACAGGTGATGGTACAGGCGGGTATAATGAAGATCAAAGTCAATACCAAACAACTTAAACGTGTAGATGAGCAAAAGGAGTCTCTTGATAGAATAAACAGGGTTAGGGTGGCAGGAGTAAAGGCCGCAGCTGTCAAACTTGAACTGGATCTGCGCGGACTCAATGTGGAGGAAGCCATTGAAAAGGTAGATAAATACATTGATGATGCCGTCATTGCAGGACTTCATGAGGTCTCGATCATTCACGGAAAAGGTACCGGAACACTGCGAAATGCTATTCATACACATTTTAAAGGCCATGCTCATGTTGCGGCATACAGATTGGGCAGTTACGGCGAAGGCGACACCGGCGTTACGGTAGTTGAGCTTAAATAAGGAGCAAATAAAAAATGCACGGATTAGGAACCATAGTAAATGCCATAGCAATAATAATAGGCGGTATTTTCGGAATTATTCTAAAAAAAGGCATACCGGAACGATTTAAAACTACTATTATGCAGGCTATCGGCCTTGCAGTAATAATTGTGGGGATTTCAGGAACTCTACAGGGAGTTTTCACGGTAACAGAACAAGGAAAGCTTGACAGGAACTACATAACAGGAATGATATTATGCCTTGTTATAGGAAGCCTCATAGGTGAAGCCATAAAAATTGAGGAGGGCCTTGATAGAATTGCTATCTGGTTTCAAAACCGCTTTGCAGGCAAGGAATCCAATTTTGCCAAAGGTTTTGTAACTGCAAGTCTAGTTTATGTTGTAGGTGCCATGGCTATCGTCGGCTCTTTAGAGGACGGACTTTACGGGAAAATCGATATTCTCCTTGCTAAGTCCATGCTTGACGGTATCAGCGCCATAGTATTTTCAGCCACACTGGGAATAGGAGTCATTTTTTCAGGTATATCTGTATTGGTTTACCAAGGGGCAATTACTCTATTAGCCGGTGTATTGAAACCCCTATTGAGCGATATAGTAGTATCCCAGATGTCATTGGTGGGAAGTGTGCTCATCTTAGCCATTGGCTTTAATCTGTTGGAAATTAAAAAATTCAAAGTAGGAAATATGCTTCCGGCGATTTTTATACCTCTTATCTATTCTTTGTTGTATAATTTGCTTGTATAAATTATTTTAGTTCTGTTTGGGGCAATGTTCATATGGAGAAAATAATGGGAAACGAAGGAATACCTGATGCTTCAAAAGTAACGAATAATAAGCCGCTATTAGATATTATAAGGCTTATATTGATTTGCATATTATCTACGACTATATCTATTGCTTTAAACAATATTGGAGTTGGAAAAGAAAATGTATTAATGGTATTTCTTATGGGAGTTTTAGTTATAACTGCCGTAACGAAAGGTTATATCTACGGTGCCATTGCTTCGATTTTAAGCGTCATGTTGTTTAATTACTTTTTTACCGAGCCGTTTTATTCTTTTATTATGAATGAAGCTAAAGATTATATGCTTATTTTATTTTTCTTAATTGCTTCATTGATCTCAAGCTCAATGACATCCAAATTTCAACAGCAGGCTATAATTGCAAAACGGAATGAAAGAACAGCCCGACTTCTTTATGAAATCACAAAAGGGTTTTTACATGTTACCGGAATTGATAATATCGTTAAGAAAGGGATAAATTATATTACTGATTACACAGGCTATCAATGTCGTGTGAAATTGGATTGTTTTGAGAATGTATTCTGCTCACCTAATGTTTCAAATGAAATCTATGAAGAACAAGAAATCTATAAAATTCCTATAAAAGGCTTGGCTAAACAAATGGGAACATTAGAAATCATAAATGAAAAATTGCCAATACCTTCTGAGAACAATATGCTGATAAAAGCAATCGTCTACCAAATGGCCATGATTTTAGACAGGGAGTTTATGTATAATGAGCGAGAGAAAATAAAAGTTGACATGGAAAGTGAACACCTAAAAAGTACTCTGCTTAGAAGTATCTCTCATGATCTTAGAACACCGCTGACGGGAATAATTGGGGCAACTGAGCTTATATTGGATAGCCTTGACAAGCTTGACACCCAATCATTAAAAAAGCTAGTCACTGACATAAAGGAAGAGTCATCATGGCTTTATAATTCGGTTCAAAATATACTTGATATGACCATGATAAGTGATGACAGGATGGCTTTAAAGAAGGATTATGAAGCCGTGGATGATCTTATTAATCAGACATTGACATTGCTGCCGCAGCTTACATCATCAGGTCGACTTAAAGTTTCAATCCCTGATGATATTGTTCTTATACACGTCGATGGAAGGCTGATAGTTCATGTTCTGGTAAATCTGCTTGATAATGCCTATAAGCATTCGGGTGAAGATTCAAAAATAGAATTGAAGGCATATTTTGAAAATGATTGTGTTGTGTTTGAAATAATTGACAATGGATCTGGTATCAGTCCGGAATTAAGTGATACATTATTTGAAGGATTTGTTACTTTGAATAATGATATTGCAGACGGAAGACGGGGAGTAGGTCTCGGACTTGCAATTTGTAAGGCTATTGTCAATGCTCACAACGGGAGTATAACCGCAACAAATCAAAGTACAGGCGGGGCTGTGTTTAAAATTGTTTTACCTGTAGAGGAGATGTAAATCTTGAATTCTGAAATGAAGATACTTTTGATTGAAGATGACAGCAAAATTGCAAATTTTATGAATATGGCCTTAAAAGCAAAAGGGTACAAGTGTATCCAAGCTAAAAACGGAAATATGGGTATTTTGAGCTTCTGTACTGAAAACCCCGATATCGTCATTCTCGACTTGGGCTTGCCTGATATTGACGGTATTGAAATTATTCATGAAATTCGTAAGGTGTCTCAAACTCCCATCATCATAGTATCTGCGCGTGGACAGGAGAATGATAAGATTACAGCCCTCGATGCAGGGGCTAATGATTATGTAACAAAACCTTTCTCCATGGGTGAATTACTGGCGCGTATCCGTGTAATGGAAAGATTTTTGGACCGCGAGAAATCAACTTCGGATGAAAGTGTTTTCAAACTTGATTACCTAACGGTAGACAGTGAAAAACATAGAGTATTTGTTGATGATATGGAAGTTCATCTGACACCTATTGAATACAAGCTATTGTTATTTTTAATTTCAAATCGCGGAAAAGTATTAACCCATAGCCAGATATTAAAAGAAATATGGGGTTACGGGGAGACCGGAGATTCAAAAAGTATCCGTGTATTTATGGCAAGCCTTAGGAGGAAAATTGAAAAGGATACGGTTAATCCGCGCTTTGTATTAACTGAAATCGGCATAGGTTATCGATTTGCAGATGAGTAATCCCCACATTAATGTACAGTTAGCTTAATTACCTCTGATGGCTTGCCCAAAACAATCAGACGGTCATTTTTCTTAAAAACATAATCGGCTTTAGGCATTGGCATAATGTTATCTTCCTCTTTAATAGCAAGAATACTGATATGATATTTTCTACGCACATTTATTTCTTGTATGCTATTGCCAATCCAACCATCAATTACAGGAATCTCAAGGATCGAGTACTCCAATGTAAGGTTAATATAGTCAAGTATATTATCAGCGCTTGAGCGAATAGCTAATTTTTCTGCGATATCCCTGTCGGGGTAGACAACCTCATCTGCACCATTCTTTAATAGAAATTTTGCCTGAACATCACGACTGGCTTTTGATACGACATATTTTGCACCTAAATCCTTTAAAAGGGTGGTGATTTCCAGTGAAGACTGAAAATTATTTCCGATGGTTACAAAACAAATATCAAAGTTTTTTATGCCAAGTGCTTTTAAAACCGATTCGTTAGTGCAGTCCCCAATCTGAGCATCAGTCACTAGCGGTGATAACTCCTCAACAATACTTTCTTCTTTGTCAACAATCAATACATCATTTTTTAGCTCCATCATTTTCAGAGCCAAATGTCTCCCAAAGTCGCCTATTCCTATAATTAATACTGATTTCATGTTTTTTCTCTCCTTTTCGCTAATTAACCGATTATTATTTTTTCAACAGGGCGTTGGATTGGTACAATATCTCTCTTTTCAGCCAAAACAAGAGCTAATGATAAGCCGCCCACTCTCCCGCCATACATCAGAAGAATAATGATAAGCTTTGATAATGTGCTTAAGGAAGGTGTTATTCCTGCGGTCAAGCCAACTGTTCCAATAGCTGATACTACTTCCATTAGTACTTGCCTAAGAGTAAAAGGCTGCATGGCACAAATGATTGTTGTAGATATAAGCACAGCTGTAATATAGATTACAAATATAGAGCTTGCTTTTCTATGTGAGTGTTCCTCCAGCCTACGCTTAAAAATAGTGAGGTCAGATGTATTTCTTGAAGAAGCGATTACACCAAGCAAAAGAACAACCAGTGTTGTCGTTTTTATACCGCCTGCTGTTGACCCTGGGCTGCCGCCTATGAACATCAGTATTATAGTCAGCAGAGATCCACCCTCAGTAAGCCCTCCTATATCAACAGTATTAAACCCTGCAGTCCTTGGAGTTACAGACTGAAATAATGATGCCAAAATAGTCTCCTTTATACCCATGCCTGCGAACTGATTATTCCTTTCTAATAAATAAAACAATATCGCACCGCCAAATACCAGTATACCGGTGGTCGTAAGAACTATTTTTGTATGCAATTGATACTTACTAAAATGGATGCCGTTCTTTGTAATATCATTCCATACAATAAAACCAATACCGCCTATGATTATTAGCAACATTATTGTTACGTTCACTAACACATCATCTGAATATCTGGTAAGAGAGGTGAATTGCCCATATTTACCCATAATATCAATTCCTGCATTGCAAAAAGCTGAAACCGAATGGAATATTCCATTATAAAAACCCACACCGATGCCCATTTCAGGAATGAATCTAATAGAAAGTGCGATTGCTCCGAGACCTTCAATAATAAATGTCCCGATTAATATTTTTCTCATAAGCGCAACAACACCGCCAATGTTCATTGTATTTGCAGATTCCATTATTAAACGTCTTTCTTTTAGACCTATCCTGCGCTTTAAGACCATGGCAAGAAAAGTAGCCACAGACATAAAGCCAATACCACCTATTTGAATAAGTGATAGTATGATTATTTGCCCTGTAATTGACCAATGTGTATAAGTATCGTATACAACAAGACCTGTCACACAAGTAGATGTTGTGGCGGCAAAGAGTGAGTTAATAAAAGGAGTAGCCTCCCCAGTTCTCGATGAAAAAGGCATCGATAAAAGAAAAGCGCCAAAAAGTATTATCGCTAGGAATCCTAGAGCTATTACTTGAGTATAAGTCAATTTGAAATTTTTAAGTGTAAACATCTATTTAACCTTCTTCTTTCTTATTGTGCGGGAAAAGTACAGAAACTATTTGTATTGCGGTTATTCCATTAACATACAAAAACGGTATATGATATTTCTCATAAACATTCTTGTTTTCAGGGTTATTAAGAATAGCAATTTTATTTACTCCGCTTTTTAGCCTTTCGCATAAAGAACAAATCATAATATTTTCAAGGTCTGCTTTGTCAACAGCAAATAGATATTTGTAAGGGTGTGATTGATTGAGCTCATTGATGTTTTCTGCCTTGTCAAACCTTATCTTTTCTTTTTCAAGTATCTTATAAATATCTATGGACGTATCAGGCTTTCCAAACACTAAAGTATCATGAGACTCTTGTATTTTTGAAACGATATTTTTAGCTTCAGGAAAACAATGAGAAGAAGCAAGAAAATTATCAAGCCTATCCATAATAAAATAGCCGAAGAAAAACAATATAATCACTGAAAGCAATATAATCCATTGCATCATGAAATTCACTTCCCTTAAAAGATTACATTGCTTAGTTTAACAGGATACGTATAAAAAAGTTGTTAAGATTCTTTGCATTCCGCTAAGATGGTATTAAAAATTTCAGAAACAAATGTCCGCTACTAATATTGTGTCATCGATGTGTTTGATTGATTTGCATCAATGGGCTTTTATCTGTATAATTATTAAGTGATTTAATGAAGTAAAGTTAGATTTTATATACGAGGAGAGACGACTATGAAGAAACTTTTATTAGGCAACGAGGCAATAGCCCGCGGGGTCTATGAGGCAGGAGCAACGGTAGCTACAGCATACCCGGGAACTCCCAGTACAGAGATTACCGAGAATATTGCAAAGTATGATGAGATTTACTCTGAATGGGCACCAAATGAAAAGGTAGCCCTGGAGGTTGCTATAGGTGCTTCTATAGGTGGTGCCAGAGCTTCTTGCGCCATGAAGCATGTAGGACTGAATGTGGCGGCAGATCCTTTATTTACTGCATCATATACCGGTGTGAATGGTGGATTGGTTATATTTGTGGCTGATGATCCGGGTATGCACAGCTCACAGAATGAACAGGATACAAGAATAATTGCCATAGGTGCAAAGGTTCCTGTTTTAGA
>CAYWXN010000028.1:12859-14212 GCA_964462075.1 uncultured Ruminiclostridium sp.
ATCTCATATCAGTATGCAAGAGAAGCCTTTGGAGATGTTTCTTATTTAAAGCTTGGTATGGTCCATCCTTTGCCTGATAAGCTTATCAGGGATTTTGCAAAAGAAGTGGAAACTCTTTATGTAATCGAAGAACTAGACCCCGTCATAGAGAACCATTGCCTGCAGTTGGGCATTAATGTTATAGGAAAGTCTAAACTTCCGTTAGTAGGCGAATACAGCGCAAGCCTTCTAAGAGAAAAATTGTTGGGTGAGAAGCTTGAAAAGTTGAATTCAATAACTGAAGAAGCTCCTCCAAGACCACCCGTATTATGCCCGGGCTGTCCTCACCGTGCAACATTCTATGTGCTTAAGAAGCTAAAATTAAATGTTTCCGGTGATATCGGATGTTATACTTTAGGAGCTTTAGCCCCACTTGAATCTGTTGACACTACGATTTGCATGGGTGCTAGTGTCGGTGTTGCTCACGGAATGGAAAAGGCCAGAGGCAAGGATATGGCACGTAAAACCGTTGCAGTTATAGGTGACTCAACATTTATCCATTCGGGAATAACAGGTCTTATTGATATGGTTTACAATAAGGGAACAGGGACAGTTATTATTCTGGATAATTCCATTACAGGCATGACAGGACACCAACATAACCCTACTACGGGATTTACAATCAAGGGTGAGCCGACAAAGCAGGTTGACTTACTAAAGCTGTGCCAAGCTGTAGGGATAGATAGGGTAAAAATATGTGATCCATTTGATTTAGTAGCATTTGAAAAGGTTGTGAAGGAAGAAATCGAGGCAGACGAGCCATCAGTCATAATTGCTCAGAGACCTTGTGCATTATTAAAGCATGTAAAATTCGGCCCGATTTTAACCATTAATCAGGATAAATGCACTAAATGTCGTATGTGTATGAAGCTCGGCTGTCCTGCCATTGTTGACAGGGGCGACCATATTGAGATAAATCCTACTCAATGTGTCGGTTGCGATCTTTGTACAAGAGTATGCAGGTTTAATGCAATAGAGAAGGCAGGTGGACAGAATGAGTAATACAAATATTATGATTGTCGGTGTAGGCGGACAGGGAACATTGCTGACCAGCCGTATTCTGGGAGATGTGGCATTAAGCTCGGGACTGGATGTTAAGGTTTCAGAAGTACATGGTATGTCTCAACGCGGAGGAAGTGTTGTAACCTATGTGAAAATGGGTGAAAAAGTTTATTCTCCCGTTATTGAAAAAAAAGAGGCCGATATTATTCTATGCTTTGAAAAGCTTGAAGCATTGAGATGGATTGATTATGCGAAAAAGGATGCAACAATTGTTATCAATAATCAAAGAATAGATCCTATGCCGGTTATAAT
>CAYWXN010000029.1:0-7292 GCA_964462075.1 uncultured Ruminiclostridium sp.
GCGGTAACAATGGCTTGATGGGTATGGTGACCAATCTGCTGGACTCTGACAATGACGGCAGCATTGTTGATGAAGTAGGAGGCATTTTTAAAAAGCTTTTTAAGAAAAAGAAATAACAAAGAATAAGCTTTTTTATAAACTTCAGAAAATTCTATAACACCACTCTACATAATATATTAACGGATTTCAGTAAACTGAAATCCGTTATTTTTAGTTTATGGCCTGATTTTGGACACCATTATTTCATCCAGCAGTTCAGGATACTCAATGATTCCCATAGCTTCCGGTGGAGATACCTGAACGCTGCCGGACGGCGGTCAAATTTGTCAAACTGAATGTTTATTGAATAGGACTTCAAATCAATTTTAGATAGGTCTATTTTGCTATGCTTAATGGACAATTGTCCTAATTCAAATTGCATTGTATGAGTTTATAATTATTATTGTCGGTATGTTATTATTTGCTGATTCTATTCTTATCTGGGGATGGAATAATTGATGAAGAATGTATTTAAGTATCTAAAAAAAGAAAATGGCCAATCTCTTGTTATATTTGCCTTTGTGATGGTAATTTTCTTAGGTCTTTCGGCTCTTGTCGTTGATATCGGAGTTATAGCCTTATCAAAGGCTGAAATTCAGAACACCGCTGATTCAGCTGCATTGGCCGGAGCCATGGAGCTTCCTGACGATTCTTCCCAAGCTATAATTGTCGCCAACGAATATATCTCAGCAAACGGTAAGCCCGGTGATTTGGCCGATGTTACAATCGGAGAAAACGATAAGTCCATAACCGTCACGATAAACCGTAAAAAATCTATGACCTTCGCCAAAATACTGGGAGTGGAAGAAAGCACGGTAACAGCTGATGCCACCGCAAGCATCGGAGTTGCAGCAAGCGTTCCTTGGATTGTACCCTTTGTAATTCCTAAGCCCGAATACTTCAATTTTGATGAAATATATGTAATGCGTATGTACGGCAGCGGTGCATATCTGGATTATCCGGATACAGGTTATCCCAGATATTATAGCTACCCGAGCGACTACCGTAGTGATCCTGTATACAAAGACTATCCATTATCCAATCGATATCCTTATCAGTTTGACTATATGAACGTCTATATTGAGAGGAATACAAACTTTAATGATTATATAAATTGGCTGGAATTTGGCTATCACGAAACTTTTTCTATCAATCAAAACATGTACTATTATGCTCCTTCGAGCGGTGGTAGAGAATCTGTCGACGCCTTTGCCAGAAGAGTCAGCCGCGATCCAAATTCCGACTATAAAAATGCTAAAGTCGGAGATAGCCGGGTTATGCTTATCCCTGTTGTTGAATCAATGTTAAAGCGCAGCACAAGCACAAGGGGAAATGTACCGCTTAAGATAATCGGGTTTGTCGGTTTCTTCATAGAAGAAGTACATAAAAACAGTTACGGCGAGAGCTTCTGGTTTGAAGGAAGATTTCTTGAAGACCTTAATATAGGCTCCGGTGATGTGACTTTTGATACCGATGCCGATTTTGGTCTCAGGGTACAAAAGCTCACCGATTAAAAATGACTATGTGGAATCATTAATCTGTCCATCGTCAAGAAAATCCTTGGCTAAATCATACCACTCTTGGATTAATCTTCGTAAATGTTCTTCTGTGAAAAATGCTCTAAACCATGACGGCAAATACTTATAAACAATTCTGACTACGAAATTAAATTTAATTCTGCCGTCTTGGTCAGCAAATGTTCTTTCGGCTAACAACATAGTTTGATATGCAAATTCCCGTATTTTTATCCATTGCTTGGTTATTGACAAATAGATTATGAAAGCCGCAATCCCTGCAAAAGCAAGTAATACCAGCCAATTTTGCGATAAGAATTCTAAAAACATATTAACACGCTTCCATTTATCAGCTCTGTTTTACCATATGCAAGATAATCGGAAAACTTGATTAATTATTAATTTTAAAACTGTATTCGGCTCAAACTATTCTTTAATCTGTGTCTTAAGAGCATTATGGTGGTAAACATCCTGTCGCTTAACTTTTATCAAAAATACCATACCCAAAATAAACATTACCCCACCAAAGATAAATAAATATGCCTGACTCCTTAAAATGTCCACTGTTAACCCGTAAAGTATAGGGCTGACAATACTTGCAGCAAAGGTAAACACATAGTAATAACCTGTATAAAGCCCTGTATGCCCTTTTGGCGCCATTTCGGCCACTTCGGGATATGCGTTTGTAGTCAGAAGTGACCAGCCCATTCCGCTTATTCCTAATAGTACTGAAAGAAATGTCTGTTCTTTAAGCATAAAAATAATTAAAAACGAACTTATAACAACAGCATTGCCTATTAGCATAGATTTTTTTCGTCCTATTTTTCCGCCTACAAATCCTGCTGGAAATGCACAAATCATAAATATAACAGCCATTGGAGCGAGCATTTGCGTTGCATCCCCCGGAAGAATATTAAATTTCTCCTGACAATACAAAGTAAAAAATGCATTTATACATTCAAATCCGCAGTACCAAAAGAAAACAGTAATAAGCATATGTAACAGCGACGGAGTTTTTAAAATTGCAGGTTTTTGACCATTTTTCCCGAACAAAAAACCTGTATCCACCTTTTCGTGTTCCTCTTCATCATCAGCCGAGTATGGCTCATCAGGCTCTTTATGGAAAATAAACAATAGTATTAGTGCTAAAATCATTATTGCACCGCCGACCACAAAAGGAAGGCTAAAATTGATGTTAAATAATCTTCCTCCCAATAAAAAAGCAATAATGGTTCCCAAGCCGCCCATAGCCGTAATAATTCCGTTTGCCCGGCTTCTTAACCCTGCCGGTGTCGCATCGGGCATTAAAGCTGTGGCGGGAGCTCTGTACATACTCGTGAAAAAGTTCATCCCGATTACCGAAACCATAAGTATTATCAAACGTATATCGAACTGAAAAAGGCTTCCGATTTGATTGTAGAAGGGTATTATCGAGAAAAACAATGCTGATAAAGGTAAACCAATTATAATAAACGGCATCCTTCTTCCAAACCTTGTCCTGGTTTTGTCACTTAGTGTACCAAAAAATGGTTGGAATATTAATCCAAATAAATTGTCTATTGTCATAATAACGCCCAATACAGTTGAGCTTTTGATGAGTCCGCTAATTTGTTCGTTTCCTATTAGGAAAACAGGTACAAATGTATTATAAATTGTCCATGCTAGGCTGATGGTGAAAAAGGCCAGACTGATTATAAATGTCTTTCCAATATTAAGCTTCATATATACTCCCTTGATGTATATTTCAATGAGCACTTTTGCGATTTTGCGGCAAAAAGAACCATTTCTCATACTTATTTTAATCAAAAATTATATTATCATAACTTTCAAGCAAAATAAAAGATAAATAAACTTTTGCAAAATAAATTTAATATAACCAAATAATTGTTTGCAATTATTGAGAACAGTAATTATGAATAAGGTATGATTTCCGTTTGTATAGATGTTAATTCGACCGTGCCTTGGCTCTCAATAAAATTTAATACAGTTGCCAGCATACTGTCTGCGTGAGCAGCTTCATTGGAAATGCATACAATACCCAGCCGGCAATTATTCCATGAATCTAAATCTCCTGTTTCGGCTACAGCAACGTTAAACTTATTCTTGAGCTTTTCTATTAAGCTTTTTATAATTCTTCTTTTGTCCTTCAAGGACTGGGGTTCACTTAAATACAGACCGGCAGTTAAAACTCCTATAAACATTTGTATTCTCCTTACAAAACAAGCTATAATGGTTTTAATGGGTGATTAAATTTATTATATTAACGGTAGAATTGCTTTTTATAAATATATTATACATTAATTTTCAGATTTAAATGAAGGTGCATATGAAAATAGACTTCGAAGTAACCGATCAATATAGTGATAAAAAAGTTCTGTATATATTAAAAAATGAACTTAAGCTGTCCGGTCGTTTGATTAAGAAGCTTAAAGCAGCAGGCGGTATACTGTTAAATAAAAAACCGGTAAGAACAGTTGATACGGTTCATAAGGGTGATGTTTTAAGCGTAATAATTGATTTTAACGAAGATGTTTATATTAATCCCGAGGCTTCTGAGCTTTCGGTAATATATGAGGATGATTGCTTTCTGGCTGTCAATAAAGAGCCGGGAATACCGGTTCATCCGACTGCCGGGCACCCTGTAGGAACTTTGGCTCATCAAGTTTTAGCGCATTTTATGAAGCAAGAACTTTCAATAAAGATACGTCCCATAAACAGACTGGATAAAGATACCTCGGGAATTGTATTATTTGCAAAAAATGCACATATGCAGGATCAAATTATAAACCAAATGAAAAATAACCGTGTTTATAAAGAGTATTTAGGTATCGTCCACGGTGTTTTTGATCCTTTGGAGGGTATGATCGACCTGCCCATAGCACGCAAAAATGATAGCATAATCGAGAGAATTGTTGATCCGGCGGGAGCTCCTTCAATAACAAGATATAAAACCTTGGAGCAACATAATGACTTAAGTTTGGTTCAGTTCGTACTGGAGACCGGCAGAACACACCAGATTCGTGTCCATTCCAGAGCTATGGGACACCCCCTTCTTGGTGATTGGCTTTATTCTGATATACGAACCGACCTTATAGGAAGACAAGCCCTTCATTCACATATTCTTGCCTTTGATCATCCATTAAATGGTCAAAGGATTGAACTTATTGCTCCCTTGCCAAAGGATATGCAAAAAATATTGGCTGTATAGCACTTTTGCTCTACAGCCAAATTCCCTTTACATCCTTTTACTTGTTAAATATCTTTCGGTTGTCTATAACACGCTTTGCCTTCCCCTCACTTCTTTTTATGCTATTAGGCTCAACAAGCTTAATTTTAGCACTTATACCCAATGTGGATTCAATCTCATGGCGCAGCTTACGTTCGATGGATTCAATATTTTTAATCTGGTCTGAGAAGATGCTATAGTTCATCTCTATTTGGATTTCCATTATATCCAAATTGTCCACACGATCTACATAAATCATATAGTGGGGTTCTACTTCACTGTATTTTAAAAGTACAGATTCTATCTGAGACGGGAATACGTTAACACCGCGTATAATAAGCATATCGTCAGATCTTCCGGTAACTTTTTGCATTCTGGTACTTGTTCTGCCGCAGGTACATTTCTCATGGGTTATAACAGATAAATCTCTGGTTCTATATCTTATTAGAGGTAAGGCTTCTTTTGTAATACACGTAAATACTAATTCACCCTTTGAACCTTCAGGTAATACATCTCCTGTTTCGGGATCAATTATTTCAGCGATAAAACAGTCTGATATTATGTGAAGATCTTCCTGGCAGTCGCAGTTCATGGCAACACCCGGCCCCATAATCTCACTTAATCCGTAAATATCATAAGCCTTTATCCCAAAACGATTCTCGATTTGGTCGCGCATCTCCACCGACCACGGCTCGGCTCCGAAAATCCCGATTCGCAGTTTAAAATCATCCTTGGTTAATCCGGCTGCCTTCATCTCATCTGCCAGATAAAGAGCATATGATGGTGTACAGCATAACACTGTTGCTCCAAAATCCTTAAGAAGCTGTATCTGCCTTGAGGTATTTCCGCCCGATACAGGAATAGCTGTTGCGCCTAAACGTTCAACACCGTAATGTAATCCCAAGCCCCCTGTAAAAAGTCCATATCCATATGCTATATGTACTATGTCATCTTTGTTTACCCCTGCGCTTGTAAGACAACGAGCAACACATTCAGCCCACATTTCTATATCATTTTTCGTATATCCTACAACGGTCGATTTTCCTGTTGTGCCTGAGGAAGCATGAACACGGATAACATCTTTTAGTGGGAGGGCAAAGGTTCCGAATGGGTAATTGTCCCTTAAGTCAGTTTTGTAAGTAAATGGCAGTTTGGATAGGTCATCCACATTATTTATGTCCTCCGGTGTAATACCCGCCTGCTTCATTTTGTCTGCGTAATAAGGTACGTTTTCATAAACTCTCTTTATTGTTTTTCTGAGCCTTTCACCCTGAATCATTTTTAGACTTTCCCTGTCAATGGTTTCCAATTTTTCATCCCAATACTGCATTTTAAACCCTCCATCTTATCATTTTACCTATTTTTTCATACAAAAAAGCCTATCATCCCAATTGGGACGAAAGGCTTTAAACTTCCGCGGTACCACCCATTTTTACTGCATCTATGCAGCACGCTTCATTAAAATACGGGACTATCAAACATTTCTCTTGATCATCCGATATTCCACCTTTATAACGTAAGGTAATCCGCACCAACCTACAACATCAGCTTCAGCTAGTGAGCTCCGGAGCGAACTTCAGAAGTATTTCTCATAAGATTGCTTTCAGTCTTGTCAACCTCTCCCTGAATGATTCCCAGCTTCTTACTTTTCTCCATCACAGCAATACAATATTAAAAATTATTATATCATTTTTATTAGTCACCGTCAATAACGTCAGGAATTCCGTCGCCATCTAAATCTACGCCTTGTAATTCATTAGAAACTCCGTAGAGCTCCTTTCCATGAATATTAATACGAACTCTTTCATTCTCAACCAATTTACTTAATAAATCCCGAATTTTTTTAGGTTTTTTTACTCTTACCAAATCAAGCTTAGGACTCGTTTTATCGGCTGTAAAAAGGGTTATGGTTCCAACACCAACAAGCTTATCCCCGAAGGTTCTGTTAAGCTTAATATCTAGAATTCTATACAGGAGAAGCTCTTCTTCGGTAGTATTAAAAAGTCCTTTTGTATAATAGAGTCTTTGATCTTTAACAGCGTATTTAGTAAAACTAAGCGGGAGACCAAGATAACGTTTTCTATCTTTCCATATGTATTCAGCTTTCTTATTCTTTGCCATAAGCTATCCCTCGCATTTCTTGTATGTATCAATTTTCCATTATAGGTGAGGTAAATCTTTACTCTCATTATAACGACATCACCCGTTACCGAAATCAAAGATTTCGAACGGGGTCCGAGTCGTTGAAACTCGAAGGCAAAAATTACCCCTACTTACCACCTTTGAACGGGAGAAATCTTTACTCTCATTATAATCCAATACCAATTAATTGCAATAAAAATTCTAAATATTTATAATTTAACCTATGAAAAAAGTATTAATAAAATGACCTTAATTATTTCCTAAAACTAATTTGGTTTTGTCATCGCATATGTTATAATAACCTCACCCGTTACCGAAATCGGAGATTTCGAACGGGTGCCCGAGAGCATTGATACTTCGTATTAATAACC
>CAYWXN010000029.1:7392-13743 GCA_964462075.1 uncultured Ruminiclostridium sp.
AAATCGGAGATTTCGAACGGGTGCCCGAGAGCATTGATACTTCGTATTAATAACCTCACCCGTTACTTAAAATCGGAGATTTCGAACGGGTGCCCGAGAGCATTGATACTTCGTATTAATAACCTCACCCGTTACTTAAAATCGGAGATTTCGAACGGGTGCCCGAGAGCATTGATACTTCGTATTAATAACCTCACCCGTTACTTAAAATCGGAGATTTCGAACGGGTGCCCGAGAGCATTGATACTTCGTATTAATAACCCCACCCGTTACTTAAAATCGGAGATTTCTAACGGGTGCCCCGAGAGCATTGAAACATATGCAGTTAATAATTATTGTATAAAGTTCTTATACAAAGTCTACCAAAAAAAGGATAAATAAACCGAATAATTCATACAAAAATGTATTAAACCATGATATAAAAAATTAATAGAATAGGAAGTGATATATATAGACACATTATTTTTTACTGTTGTAAACAGAGGGAAAGCAAATACTTTATTGCACAAAGCACAGGAATGTGGTGCTAAAGGAGGAACAATTCTTTTAGGCGAAGGCACTGTACCTTCCAAGTTTCTGGAGAATATGGGTCTTAGTGATGTACACAAAGAAATTCTTGTGATACCGGCATCAGAAGAACTTTCTGAAAAATTACATATTACATTGAACGACGCTTTTTCATTATCTAGAAGTAACAAAGGGATTGCTTTTACAATCCCCTTCAAGCGTTGGCAAAAACAATCGTCGGGACAAGAAAAAGGTTCATCATATGATGATAACACTTCACACTTTTGCATTATTACTGTAGTAGATAAAGCCCGTGGCAAGGAATGTATAAAATCCGCAAGAGATGCGGGCGCTAACGGCGGGACTCTTATTCACGGTCATGGAGCCGGTATCCCGACTGATTTTTATTTCCCGTTAGTTATAGAACCTCAAAAAGATATTGTAATGATTATTGCACCGAAGGACAAAGTTTCTGCAATCAGAGAAAGAATTTTTTCTGATCTTGAGCTTGGGAAGGCCGGTAACGGTATTATTTTTACTCTACCAATCATCAGAACCAGTGGTCTCTTTGAAAACAGATCTGAAGAAGACAAAGGGGGTGCATCATGAGCCTGCTATTCGAAAAAACTAAAGAAGTCTTACGTACATTATTACCAGTTTTTGTATTAGTCCTGTTAATCTGTTTCACTATTGTAGATGTTGAAGCAGATATTCTGATACGTTTTATAGTTGGCAGCATTTTGCTCCTAATAGGTCTTTCAATTTTTTTATTGGGCGTAGACCTATCTATGAATCCGATCGGTGAGCATATGTCACAGGAGGTGGCTACTTCAAAAACTCCAATAAAAATTGCTGTTCTTAGTTTCTTCTTGGGGTTTTTGATAACAGTTGCAGAGCCTGATTTACTTATTCTTGGGTCACAGATTGAATCAGCTTCAGGAGGTACTATGAATGCATCTCTTATTGTATACATGGTGTCTATTGGTGTAGGAGTTTTGATTTCATTAGGTGTTTTTAGATTGCTTCGTGATAAACCCTCTTACAGTGCATTCATGGCAATTACTTACGGTATTATTTTTATATTAGCGTTTCTTGTATCTGAAGAATTCCTTGCAATCTCTTTTGATGCTTCCGGTGCTACAACGGGTGCCTTAACTACACCTTTTGTCCTTGCAATATCATTGGGACTATCTAAAATAAAAGGTGGTAAGAATGCTGAAGAGAACTCCTTCGGGCTTGTCGGTGTCATGAGTGCCGGACCGATACTGGCCGTAATGCTTATGTCAATCCTTTCGGGACAAAAAAACATACAAGGAGATGCCGGTGAATACGTTGTTGCCGAAGGGGTATTGGGGCCCATAATACGTGCATTGCCGGGAATCTTTTTGGAATCGCTTATAGCACTATTACCGATAACAATTCTGTTTTTTATTTTTAACTTTAGAAAGTTTAAACTACCTAAGGATGAACTCAGGGGAATAATAACCGGCCTCGGCTTAACCCTGTTGGGACTTACAATTTTCCTTACCGCCGTAAATTCCGGGTTTATGGATATGGGAAGAATCATAGGTATGGAGCTGGGTAAAATGAGCCCCTGGATCTTAATAGGTATTGGATTTCTTCTAGGTCTTATAGTGGTTCTTGTTGAACCTGCCGTACATGTATTGGGCGAACAAATCGAGGAAGTTACAAGTGGTCATATACCTATTAGCTTAATTCGCACCACACTTTCTATTGGCGTTGGCATCGCAATTGCTCTTTCAATGGTAAGAATAGTTATTCCTGAGGTAAAGTTGTGGTATTTTCTTCTTCCGGGATTTCTCATTGCTATACTGCTTTCATTTAGATCCGATCCTGTCTTTGTAGGCATTGCCTATGATGCGGGCGGAGTTGCTTCAGGCCCCATGACGGCTACCTTTGTGCTTGCTTTTGCTCAAGGGGCAGCTACAATTATAGATACTGCAAATGTGCTGGTTGATGGATTTGGTGTTATTGCAATGGTGGCAATGGCTCCCGTTCTTTCTATTATGATTTTAGGAACTGTATTTAGGCATAAGAAAGTTGAATACCCAACCATTGAAAAGAAGACAGTTGTTTCTTCGCATTTGGTTGAAGAAATCAATTTGGAACACGACTGCATCTTGGTTATTGTAAACAGAGGCTTTGCCGAAAAAGTGGTTGATGTAGCCCGAGAATCAGGTGCTAAGGGAGCGACAATAATGCGAGGACGTGGTACTGATGAGAATCAAAGGGTTATGCTACCTATTATAAATATAGAATTACAGCCTGAGAAAGAAATCGTTTGGTTTATCACCACTACTCAGGTTAGTACGGCAATAGCAGATAGCTTGTTAAGCGATCAACAGCTTGATCAGGATGGTGAAATAGCAGTATTCATATCGCCTACAGAGGCTATGGTTAGGACTTTTACTACTATAGATACACCAGCCGATAATGAATCTTCAATTCTAACTTAGATCTTCGCTATGCTTGGATGGCAAATTTTAGCTGCTTTAATGATTAGGAAAGTATAAAACCCAGCCTGGTGCAAATTCCTGCAATAGACTGGGTTTTTCTATTAAATTATTATCCGACTGATCTGGTGTCTAAATCCAGCATTCGACCTTCATACAATAGCTTAATATTCGGAATGTTAGGCATATCATCGGGTCTTACAAGCGGAAACGGCTTTTTAAATTTATAAATATTTGCTTCATCTAATACCTTTGCAATAAATTCAGCACATGTTCTATTATTTTTTGAGCTAATAGGTTTGTTTATTAAAATTCCTACTAAAGCCATAAGATTATAATGGTATTTTTTAGGGTTACTTTTATATAGGTCTAAGAGAGCGCAAACCTTATTATATGTAGCATTATCAACACGCTTGGAATAAATAGCGCATTCGGTTTCCGGGTGATATTTAAATATCCCCTCATTAACCACTTCAGTAATAAACCCTCCGATTAATGGGAAATACCGAACCCTGCGCGCAAAGCTATAGAAAACCCGTAGATTTGGGTCAACCCCAATAGATGAATGATTATACTTTGCCTTTGTATAAAATTTTATTGATTTCGATACTAAAGTCCCAACTTGGGTTAGCATTATGTATATTTCTTTCATAACAATCATCCATTATAAAAGTACTACCCTTACGGCAAATATCATTATATAATATATTAGAATTTATATCTACTGGAAATATAATAAGATAATTTCCTCTGAAAAGCCCACCAATAAGGGGTTACTGTTCTTAAATTGAGATTTATATTACTTAGTTTGATTAAGCACACTATGAAGCAGCCAAAGGCAATAAATCACCTTTGGCTGATGTTTTTTAATATAATTAATATTATGCTATAACAAACTGGCTCATTGATTCTTCTAGTTTACTAACATCCTCTTTTAATCTTATGGCTTCTTCCTCTAAAGAGGAGATGGAAGCTAGCTGTTGTCTTACAATATTATTTACCTCTTGACTTGCCGCTGAAGATTCTTGAGAGATTGCAGATATACTACAGATGGTCTCCAAAATACGTTCTTTATCTTTTATCATTTCTGTCATACTGTTCTGGCCTAGCTTTAGCCCGCTGACAAGGCTAGATACCTGACTATTTATAGAGTTAAAAACATCATTAGTATCACTTAAAGAAGATGTTTGCGCCCTCATGTATACTCCGGCTTTTTCTGCTGATTGAACAGTAACTGCAGTTTTATTACGAATATCATCCACAATGCTTTTTATTTGGTTGTTATATTCTATTGACTGATCTGCAAGCTTACGAATTTCATCGGCTACTACAGCAAAGCCTCTGCCCGCTTCTCCTGCTCTCGCGGCCTCGATGGAAGCATTTAATGACAGTAAGTTTGTGTTTTCCGCAATTCCACTGATATACTTGACAATACTATCAATATTATCAGTTTTCTTCTGAACCTCTCCGATTTCTTGAATCAAATCTTTTGTAATGTCAACTGTATCTTGTGTTTTCTTATTTAATTCATCTACTATGACTTGTCCGCTACTGATAGTTCGAATGGTCTCGTCAGCAGTATGATTCATCTGTTCTGAATTTTCGTAGATAACATTAAGTTTATTTGAAAACTCGCTCATCTTACCTGCACATTCCTCTGTATCTGATGCTTGGGATACTATACCTTCCAATACTTCATCAACAGAGTCTGATACCACATTCATCTTTTCATATACATATTCTGCGGTTTTGGATACATCTGATGCCGATTCGCTTACCCGAGATCCGAATTGTTTCATATCCCCAATCAGTTTTCTTGTGTTACTCAGCATCTTGTTCATACTTAAATTTAAAAGTTTAAACTCATCTTTTCTGTTTGTATAAAAATCTGTTGTCAAATCCCCGTCGGAAACAAGATCCAAAGAACGGCATGTCCTCAATAAATCCTTGCTTATACCATTAGATATCTTTATCCCTATAATGAAAACTATAATAAATGCTGCGACTATTATTATAACAGTTAAATCTCTGACCCGGTTTACATCCTTCATAATTATACTTTTAGGAATTAATGTGCATAGCGTTAAACCTGTGGAACCGATTGGTGAATATGCATATAAGTATTCTTCTCCGTTGTAATACTCATTAGAAATTCCTGAAGATGAATCATTTATTGATTTTTCAAAGAACTCTTTACCAATAAAAACTTTTTCTTCTGTTTCTATCCTTGCCGAAGTTATACTATCATCATTTTCCTTATTTTCTTTTATAGCTATTTCTCTTCCGTCTTGCGTAACAAGAGCCTTTATACTTCCTTCTCCAAGCATCATGGTATTTAGTGCATCCTCTAAATAGGAGCGGTCAATATCAAGAACAATAAATCCATTATTCTTTTGTAGCTTGACAATATAAGAAAAAGCATATACATCTGTGGAACTCTCTACTATACTGTCTAAATAAGGGTGAGAACCAATCCATTTATTCCTTGCATTTCCGGCAACCAGTTCTTTTGCCTCATCCTGAGATTGATAATCCTCGAATAAGGATTTGGGTAGTGTTTTTGAGTGGGATGTTATTGTCTCTCCTATTTGACCAAAAGCATAATAGTCTGATATGTATTTAAGACTTCCGTTTAAAGCAATGAAGTTATCTCGCACTTTATTATAGTATGAAGTAGATTCAAGGTTCACATCTTTTCCGTATTTATTGTAGTATGCATTAACATTTTCATCAATAATGAGTTCTGCCATCTTTGCCTTTACATTATCGCATATAGAATTCAAATACAGCGTCATTGAATTCATAGTGCTATTTGTTGATTCTTCGTACCTTCTTACCATAGCCTCAGAAGTAATATAGTACGCCCCTACTCCTAAAGCTATAATTAGAATAATCGGTACGCAAAAGGCTACAAAAAGTGAGGTCCTGATTTTTTTTGCTTTACCACCTGTACTTTTTTTTGCTGTCTTTGTTTCTATCTTTTTTTCTAACTTTATTCCCATTCTTTATTACACCCCCGACTATAAGTTATAATTTTATGCAATAGCATGTAACAATTATGGATTATTTTTTCTAAAACAGATTTAGATTTCATGCATCCAAATCCGCATTTGGTTCAGACCTCTGTTTCCCCAAGCATAGTAGGGAATTGCCGTCATTTCCTCTGCATTCATTGAATAATTGCCTTCAAAATATAAACTATCATGGTTAAAAATACGTGTACCTTTTATTTTTAAGGGCTTAATACCGCTTAATAATGTTGGTTCATATTCTCCGACTTTTATTTCTTCTCCCTTATTTATGTGTAGCTCCTGAATATTCTCTCCGTTATCAATTCCCTCAAAGCAATAGACAATCGGCCCTCTCATTA
>CAYWXN010000030.1:0-13543 GCA_964462075.1 uncultured Ruminiclostridium sp.
AGGTGCCTGTAGAGTGAGTCAAATGCGCCGCTCCGAAAATCCATCCGGGATTTTAGTCGCGTAGCTACTTAGATCCTTGCTCCGCTGACGCCATTTGACTTCACTCACGGCACCTAGACTTCACTCATGGCACCTATTTATGATTCACTTTCCATACTATTGCCTCATAAGGCCTTAAGATGCCTTTTACAGTATCGGGGTAATTAGAAATAAGCTTATCGGCGTAAGGGAACTTTCCCTTGCGCTTTTTTTCTTTGCTGCTTAAATTACACTCAATATATATAGTCTCGGTTTCACTCTTTCTATAATATGTGAACAAGTCTTTTGACCGCTTATTAGTAATTTCGATGTTTCCGTAAACTAAGCTTCTATGCTCCTTTCGCAGCTTGATAATATCCCGATAGAAGGTCAATACCGAGTCTTTTTCGTTATCCTGATTCTCCGTATTACAAATTATATAGTCATCATCGCCACAAATCCATGGCTCTGCCTCAGAAAATCCCCCATATTTTGAACTGTTCCACTGCATAGGAGTTCTTGAATGGTCCCTAGTGCCATCCATGATTTTCTTAAAGGCATCGGCTTTACTCAAGCTTACAAGTAACTCCGAATACAGATTCAGGCTCTCCACATCCCTCAATTGGTCCATAGACGTAAAGTTATTATTTATCATGCCCAACTCCTGCCCTTGGTAAATGAAAGGAGTGCCTTTTAGGGTCATTTGCATTACAGCCAGAAGCTTCGCCAAAACATTTCGGTATTGTGGGCTAGAATCGATCTTGGATAGCATACGCGGATTGTCGTGGTTATCGTAAAACAATGACATTTGACAATTATTCGGGTAGTTTTCCATCCAATTGATCATATATTTTTTATAGTAATTCAAATCGTATCGGTAGTGGTCAAACCGTTCTTTCCCCGGATTTTCAAGGTGATCGAAAGAGAATATCATATTTAGTTCTTCACGATGATCTGCAGTCAAAAGCCTGGCGGTTTCCAGCCCTATACCGGGTGTTTCCCCTACCGAAAATGCATTATGTGGCTGGAAGGCTCTTTCATTCAGTTCTTTTAAATATTCATTCAATTTAGGGCCGTAAAAATAATGTTCTATTCCGTTGAAACCTATGAGTTCGCCTATTTTTTCATTTCCATCAGGTAAGTCCGCCCGCTTTGATATATAATTTATAACGTCCATTCTAAAGCCGTCTACGCCTTTTTCAAGCCAACCATTTACCATTCGGGCAATTTCATCTCTTACATCGGGATTATCCCAATTAAGGTCCATTTGCTTTTTGGAAAACAGATGGAGTGCATATTGATTCCGCTCCTCAATATAATTCCAGGCGCTGCCGCTGAAAAACGAGGTCCAATTATTAGGCTCATCCTTGAAAATGTAATAGTCGCCGTACTTTGATTCAGGCTCTTTAATTGCTTTTTGGAACCACTCATGTTCGTCGGAGGTGTGATTGATGACCAGATCCATAATAAGCTTCATACCTCGGCTATGAACGGCCTCAAGCAATTCATCAAAGTCCTTCATATTCCCGAACTCAGCCATGATTTTATTATAATCACGTATATCGTAGCCGTTGTCATCGTTGGGAGAATCATAGATCGGAGAAAGCCAAATTGCGTCTACTCCTAAGCTTTCCAAATAGTCCAGCTTTTCTATTATCCCCCTTAGGTCTCCTATGCCGTCATTATTGCTGTCCTTAAAGCTTCTGGGGTAGATTTGATAAAACACTGCTTCTTTCCACCAAGCGGGTTCTATAGGCCCATTGTATTCCATGGGAGTGTCGGGCTCGCTGTTTAACAGCTCTAAAATGGAATTAAGAAAGTCTTGGTCAACAAAGCCTTTTGTCAGCTTCGGGAGAGCTTTCAGCTTGATATTACCTACTATAGGATTTTTTATTAAAGCTTCACTGTATCCCATTTGCAGCAACAGCTTGTCTATTACATCCTTACCTACAGGGTTATTATATAGATCCTTTATCCGATGATTAAGTGATAGCATATCGACTCCTCCTGAACGAAAAACCCTCAGTATTTTGAGGCTATTACTATGAATAATGCAATTTAACGGTCATCCTGAGCGCAGGCGAAGGATCTATTGCTCTAAACAGAAAGCGGCTGTGGCCTACTGCGATTTAGCGCTCCGGGCCAACATCCGGTTTCTAGTCGCGCCCGCTACGCAATCCATGCTTCGCTTTAAATCGCAGCATCCACGCCGCTTAATTACGTTTGTACAATTTATGAGCAAGACACAGAACCGTCCCCTGTCCTATTCACTGAAGTCGCCACGCTCCTTAAGCTCTGAGACAATTTTGTCAAAGTATTCTTTATCTATCCTGAACTTTGTTTTGTAAACAAAATAGCCTGCTGCAATTGATATCAAAGGCAGTATGAGCATCGCAAACTTCATTATCAAAAGACCTGTGTCGCTAACATCATTAGGGGTCTCGGCAGCGTTTATCCCGGAAATAATAAGGGTTACCCCCACAATACCGCTGGCTATTGCTCCCCCGATCTTGTTAATAAAGGGTTGAACCGAGAATGTAATACTTTCATTCCGGCGCCCCAGCTTCCACTGGCCGTATTCTACGGTGTCCGCCAGGAACATAAGCATAAGGACCTGGATAAAAGCCTCTCCTATAAAAAGCAAAATGCCTGCTATACCTATGGGAATCATATTCATGGGCGATAAGAAAAAGAGTATATAACCGATTACGACAAGGATGGTTGAGAAAGCATAGAGCTGCTTTCTGCTGAATTTTTTTGTGAATGCAGGGAATACCGACAGCGCCAGAAGCTGAGATACACCCAATACACCTGCGAAAACCATATACATGTCCTCGTTTTTAAAGGCATATTTAAAATAATAAATTCCAAAGCTTGTGGTAGTAATATACCCGATCATAAACAAGGCCATGGAAATAGCGGTAAATAGGAGCTGATCATTTTTGAACAGTACCCCAAACATCTCCTTTAGCGATGTGGAATCGGTTTTTGTGCCTATGCTCCTGTCTTCTCTGACACCGAAGACTGTAAAACATAAAAATAACAATGAAAGAATTACTATTCCTACAGCAACGATGAACCATGCGTTAGTATCGTCTCCCATTGCCCCTGCGACTAAGGGAATTCCTATAACACCTATATACATTCCAACATCGGCGCATATTCTGGCAAATGAACCTGTCTTTTCTCTCTCCCCCTGATTTATCGAAAGTGATGGCAGCATGGACCAATATGCAATATCATTAGCGCCATATGTCAGGTCCCATGCAAGATAAATGATGATAAAGGAGATAACATATCCTGCCCCTCTTAAACCCAGGTCAGTAAACAAAAGTACAGTAAATATTCCTCCCATGACACCACCTATGGCGATCCACGGTTTGAATTTTCCGAACCGGGAACGGGTATTATCAACCAAAACACCCATTACGGGATCGTTTACAGCGTCAAATATCCGCAATATAGTGAGCGCTGCAGTCATGTACCACATAGTTGAGTCAGGAAGGTTCAGAACATCTGTGAGATAGTACATAAAGTACATGCTTACTAGGTTATATAGCATGTCCCTTCCCACTGTACCAAGACCGAAAAAATACCTGTTTCGTTTAGTGTTGTTCATAACGCGCCTCCTCAATCATCAATTCTTTCGGTGATGTATATATAGGAACCAAAATCTCCGAGTATACGAAGATTTTTGTTATAACCCGTACCCATAAACTGGCTTGAAAGCGGCATTCCGGATTCCAGAGCATTGGAAGAACATATAAATGATTCTTCGCTGTCGGCAAGGCTGAAATGTCGGTTTGCCAAACTCATAATCAATCCGTCAGGCTTGATCTCCACAGGTGAAATATGTTTTATGAGCTCACCAAAACGGCCTATATAAAGGCGCTGCGGTCTGGTCCTAACATTATACCTACCCTTATTTAAACCCTTTACTAAAAGTTTATCATCACCTTCTGCGGTATTAGCCAAGGTTTGAAAAAATCCTGTCAATGCAGTATTTTTGTCCTCATCCACGCATTGCCATATAACTTTATTTGCTTTGCTTGCTGAAATTCGTGAGAAGGTTCCAAACTGATATATCTTGCGATACTTTTTATAAAACTCGATTTGATTGGCAATATCTTTTTTCTCTTCCGGTGAAAGGTTTCTTAAGTCCAGCTCATACCCCAAACATCCGAAACCCGACACATTGAACCGGGTCGCTAACGGAGTATCTCTCAGTGTTTGCTGGTGAGGAGCCTGAGATACGTGTGAGCCTATGGTGGATAAAGGATAGAAATAAGATAAGCCGGTTTGGATTTTTAGTCTTTCAATGGGATCGGTATTATCGGAAGCCCATATTTGGGGGCTAAAGCACAGCATACCTAAATCAAAGCGGTTTCCTCCGCTGGCGCAGCTTTCCAAAAGGATATTGGGTCTTTCATCAAAAATTCGGGACAATATTTCATATAAGCCAAGAATGTATCTGTGGTAAAATTCACCTTGATTCTTTAAAGCCAGCGAATACGCCTCAGCAATATTTCTGTTCATATCCCACTTAACATAGCTTATATCTGATTCATCGAGTATACGGCTGACATTATCAACTATATGATCGCGAACCTCTTTTTTGCATAGATCCAATACCATTTGATTTCTTCCGAGCAAAGGCTTCCTGTCGGGATGTCTGACGGCATATTCAGGATGTTCCCTATATAGATTGCTATCGGGATTGACCATTTCGGGCTCGAACCATAAACCGAACTCTAATCCCATTGATCGTATTTTATCAGCAAAGTTCTTAAGGCCATGAGGAAGTTTTTTTGTATTAATATTGTAGTCTCCCAAACCTGCATTGTCACTGTTTCTTTCTCCGAACCAGCCGTCATCTAATACAAAAAGCTCTGCCCCGAGTTCCTTAGCACTTTTAGCCATTTTAAGAAGCTTTCCCTCGTCAAAATTGAAAAAGGTTGCCTCCCAATTATTAAACACTACGGGCCTTTCGCGGTTTTTCCATTGGCCTCTCACAATATGGTTATTTACAAAATAGTGCATATTATGGCTCATACCGTTAAAGCCTTTATCACTGAAAGTCATTACGGCTTCGGGAGTTTCAAAGCTCTCGTTCTCACCTAACTCCCATTCAAACAAATGAGGATTTATACCCGTCGAAACCCTTATTATATCGCGTCCGTTCTTTTCCACACTGCTTTGGTGGTTCCCGCTGTATATGAGATTAAATCCGAAAACACGCCCATGGTCCTCGGTACAACTTTCCTCAGCTAGCATGAACGCCGGGTTGTGACGGTTGCTGCTGTTCCCTGTATTTGAAGAGTTTACGATAATTCCTTGCTCCACGTTCCGCCTGTTCAGGTGTGCTTCTTTTATCCATCCCCCGTCTAAAGTGTACATATTAAACTTTTCCGGATGAAAATCGACCATCATACTCATAAATCGTCTGATATGAAGAGGTCCGGGGCTATTGTTAGTAAGTACCGCCCGACGGGTTATAACATCTGATTTTTTGAATACGGTATAATAAAGAGTGATAACTACATTCAAGGCGGTATCTTTCAAAGTAATTACAAGTGTTTGATCCCCTTCATAGGCTGAAGGCAGCCCTTTTATAGGAATAGTCCCATCCTTGATATCATGTGAATCATAAATGAAGTCGCTGATAAAAGATCCGTCGGGCATTTTGAGCTCTGTGGGACTTTGGCGATAGTCTCCCCGCCCATTATCCGACCATTCAAGACACATATTATCAAGGCTGTAATATTTATCGGATCCATCATAATCCACACTGTTACCGATCATCGCTGTACGCTTTTGAGCCAATACCTCGGCCAGATCCTCGGAATCTAAACTTGCACCGTAATAAACATGCTCCAAATGGCCGAATTTAGTAATACGAAACATATATGTTGTGTTTGCCGTATCCAGCCTGAAAGTATTGTCCTTGAATAAGATCATGCTATATTTCTCCTTTGTATGTAGTTTTAGCGGCTGTGCCTCTAATAGTGATACTCCTGGCCCTTAACGTACTTTTCATAAATTTCCTCAGTTACGCCATCTGCTTGGATAACCTCTGAATAGAAGCGCCCTGATTTTTTTATTGTGCGTTTTTGAGTTTCATAATCCACATGAACTAAACCAAATCTGGCACTCTCTCCCTCCAGCCACTCAAAGTTGTCACAAAAGCACCAATGATAGTACCTTTCAATAGGCAAGTCAGATTTGCAAAGTGCCTTCAGATGATCATATATATATCGGCACCGGAAGGTGTCATTATTATCGCAGGTTCCGTTCTCTGTAATATATATAGGTCTTTTTAATATGCTGTATACTTCACTAGCACAGCGGATAATTCCTTCAGGGTATATTTCCCAACCTAAATCATTTCTGTGGCAACCTTTTTTTACTCCGTCACCAAAGTCTGAAACTGTAGTGCGGGTATAATAATTAATGGCGATAAAATCACAATATTCCCCTGTTTTCAGCTTCGCAGCGTTTTTCAATGGCCATTTAAACTGGCCTAAACACATAGCTTTAGTAATAGCATCCTGGAAAAGATAATGGGTAAGCTTTGCACAGATTTTGTGATATGGATTTTTGGGATTTGCCGGGTCGAACACCCGTAAATGGTTGGCAAAGCTGACTTTAGTATCTTTATATCCCATGTCTTTACGCATCTTATGTATCATTTCGTAGGCTTGGATATGGCATGCTGCCATATTTGTCATTACTTCCATGGTCTGGTTCATGGATTTTTCTCCGGGAGGCCAATCACCGAAAAAATACGATTGTGTGGCATATACATTTGGTTCATTTATAGTTATATATTCAGAGATCAAATCACCGAAGGATCTTACCACAAGGGCTACCAATTCCAAATAGTATCTATTGTTTTCAGCCTTGGTAAATCCTCCTTTCTTTTCGAACCACATGGGGTTGGTAAAGTGATGGATGGTCAGAAGTAATGATATACCTTTTTCTTTAAGATATGAGATCTCTTCCCGATAATGGGCAACCACAGTTTCATCTACTGTGTCCTCGGTGGGACACAGTCTGGCCCATTCTATGCTAAAACGGTAGATCCTAAGCCCCATTGAGGCCATTATATGAGCATCCTCCAGCCAACGGTCATAATGCTCGTTGGCTCTGGCAGGATCAGTACCGTCCTTGATCTTTTCCCGGCTATACCAATCATTCCAGCTATGATTCAGTTCTCCGCCTTCGATTTGTGTTGCGGCAGAAGCTGCACCTAATAAAAGTTTCGGTTTCAGCTTAAACATCATAACACCGCCTCCGATTTATTTAAGTACAATATTACTTATTATTAGTACATGAAATTGTGGTAAATATTTACTACCATTTTAACACAAAAATACCCTGCCTGCTATAAATCATCCTGAGCGGCACGCATAGCATTGATTAAAGGTTCCATAACGTTGAATTCATAGCAATGACGTTTGCGCTCCTTGAAAATCGTAACTACCTACAAAAAGCAGGCTCAATTACAGAGCCTGCCTATGTATTCATCACCCGCTGTATCAGTTATGATCATGTTTTGGAAATTCATTTAATCACAGCATCCTTCATTCCTACGTCCGCAACAACACCTTAACACCAAGCAAATTACGTTTAACAGCGCGGATAATACTCCCAACCCTATTAAGATAAGGCCGACAATAAGAGCTCCGGTAAACAATATCGCTAAAATACCTGCTATTATTAAGAACACGGCAATTAGAGTTAGTAATAAGCATAACAGTCCGGGAAAGTCTAAGCATTTACGCAGACAGCCAATAGCCAGTAATAAAACACCTGCTACAATAACACCTACAGTAATAGCTGTGATGGCAAATCCTGTAGCAAGCAGAAAAACTCCCAATCCAACTAACACCAAACCTAACAAAGGGGTACCTAAACAAAGTATTTTTTGGCAACGATTCATATTATTCACCTCCTTCAGCTTATGACTGGAACGAATCAATTTCTGTTCCACTATCAGTATATTGTACAAGCCTACAGGAAGTGACTGGTTTTTTATGAATCATGCTGATAAACGAACTATCTGTGCTGTTATGACGAATTAAAGAATCTCCCATCACAGATTTAGAAAGTAAAGACTATCTGTAGCATTCAATATGCACGAGTTTAGCAGTTATACCTATAACAAGCATATTATGCTCTTATGACTTGTTTGATTCGGGTAATGTATCATTGCCGGTGCCTTCATTCCCGGCATTGTTAATATTGTTCTTGCCTGATGTGCGGGTTTTTATCTCAGCAACTATCCAGACTATTATAGGTATAATAATTTGGAAGGGAATGGAGTAATACGGATATATTTTTGTTGCCCATTCAATAAGTTCTGCCGCATCCCCATGGACTATCATTGAATACAGTGTCGCTAATATTCCTACCGGAGCCGCCAGCTTACGATAGTCTTTAATGTTGAATAAATGGGCCAACCCTTTAGTTGCCGTATACATACAAACAGTACATTTTGTAAATCCACTGATCATAAAAACTATACCTACGGTAGCTTCTATTCTTTGAAGAAAACTTCCTATCCTGATCAATCGGGCAGATGCATAGGAAGCAAAATTCTGTATTAGCGTGTTCGGAACGCCCAAAATCAAAACAGATCGAACTGAAATTATTAATATGACAATACCCCCAAATAAACAAGAAATATAATATGCTTTATATACACTGCTATTGTTTTTTTTAAGATTTCCCATTAAACATAAGAAAACTACCGTCTCAGCAAAAGGAAAGGTAAAAAGGCTGAAAGAAGTATTTAATACTGGCTGTAGGCCATCATACAGAATAGGTTTCAAATTACTGAATTCAAACAATGGTATAGATAAAAAGGTGACTATGATTATCATAAAAATATATACCGGGAAAAAAAACGCAACGAATCTGCCAAGAAGCTCTATGCCGCTTCTGACGATCCATATCACAGTAATAATAGCAGAAAAAGAAAATATACAGGCGGGAGTCTCCGGCAAAGAAACAGTCCGCACAAATTCTGTATAATCTCTTAATACGAGTGACGTCAACCGAAAGACATATGTTAGAAAGATAAGTGAAATAATTTTACCAAATACCTTTCCAAAAAGTATGTCTAGTATTAAGAAAATATCTTTCCCCGGAAATATTTTGGATATTCTGGCATAAACAAATATTATCAAACTAGCCATTACCATAGAGAGAATTATTGCTAACCATACATCCTGCTTAGCTTGCGACCCCGCTCCTAAAATGGCTGAGCTGCCGATAATAAAGGTAGACATTATAATAATGGCCTGTTTTTGACTTATAACCTCTTTTTCCATACTACACTTCCTCTATTGTTCACTCAAGCCCGAAAACAAAAGTTACTATTTTTTCTATATAATCAGATGGATTGGGTATTTCGATCTTTAGATCCATAAGAACAGCCAAAATTAAAGCAACCACCAAAAGGCTTACCGAAAGGAAGAAAGTCATCCATTCTTCATTTTTATAAATGGGTATAAGTTCAATTATAATAAATATAGAACCAATGACCACTACGCTCAAAGCATTATACATTTTTTAATCTCCCATCTTAATAGGCTTTGATAAAAGGCCTAGGTGTTTGATTTCTATCTTTGTTACTACTTTAACTTCTATATTCTTAAAAATTTCATCCCACTCTTTCCCTTTTTCTTTCCATACCTCCGGAAAATCCTTGTAAAAACTGTTGCCAAACCCGAAGATGTCCACTCCATAGCTCTTTTGCATTTTTTCAATTATACTTTCAATTTTTTCTCTTAATTGCTCTTCCGCAATTTTTTTTACTTCTTCTCTACTTTTTTTATCAGATATATCTATTTTTGAAGCGTTATCATTAATAGAGACCTTTGTATCAATTTCTACTTCTACTGATAATTTATTATCCGAGTAAACAGGTTTTATCTTTGTGCTGTTTTTCATTATCTCCAGCGATATTCTTCCTTCATCGGTGCCGGATCCTACTTTTGCGACTAAAATACCGCCATCTACTTCATCCAAGATATAGTTTAGCGCAAATGTTTCTTCATCATTTAAAAACCCCTGCAGCTTGTCTTCTTTGAAAAAAGCTGTTCCGCATAACTTCACTGTTTTTTTATCAACATTTTTTACTATACAAAGGGAAGGCAACACTCCCGACACACCTTCCGCAGTCAAGGCATTAACAAACTTGTATGCGGGTACCATCAGCGCTTTGGAGAGGTTTTTTTGTTCATCTAACATATTTGTTAGTTCTACTGAAAGTATCTCAGACAAAGAAGGTTTATATTTTAATATTTCACCGGCGGTCTTCTCTTCTGAAACGAAAAGATTAATGCTTAATCTTGGTTCGGCATCTCTCAAAATAAAATCTATTATTTTTATAGCCCCTTCCTGCGCTATTTCACGGCTCATGATCACTACAGTTGTATGCCCAAAATACATCCTGGGAAAATCTTTGCTTATTGTATTTCGAATAGCGCTCATAAAGGTTTCACCTTCTGCTTCGATCAGTACCGATTTAACCGGTTTCTCGGAGTTTATTCCCTGTAGATCGACAGCTTCAAAGGTTAATAAATAGTCACCATTGTATGTCTTATCAATAGCTATACCTGCCACTATAGTCATTTGTTCAACTTCCCTGTAATCCCAGCAAGCTGTACAAAGTGGCATAATAAAGAAAATACCTAATAATATAAAAAATTTTTTCATATTATTTATCCTTTTCACCCATTGCTTCCTTATTTACCCCCGAGATAAATTCGGGCCTTTTATTCAAAAACCAAAGTGGTGCTCTTATAACTGTATCCTTTATGTCACCGGGTTTTAGCGATGTAAATGTCAATAAATATGGCACACCAAAGGATCTTAGAGAACAAAGATGCAGTACTATTATGATCACGCCAAAAACCATGCCGTAGAGACCCAAAAAACCAGCCAATAATACAAGAATCAGTCTTATTATTATAGAGGCTCCTTTTATTTTCAACGTCATCAGGCCGGTCAATCCTGACAGAGCAACAATTATTATCACAGGCGCACTTACTATTCTGGCTTCAACGGCAGCCGTACCCAAAACAAGTGCGCCTAAAATACTTATGGATTGTCCCATTTGAAGGCTCATTCTTAGCCCCGCTTCTCTTAGTATTTCAAAGACTAAAAGCAGCCCCAATGTTTCTATAATAGTAGGAAAGGGTATTCCTTCTCTGGCCGCCGATAAACTGTAAATCAAGGGCGATGGGATCATTTCCTGATGAAATGTAAGAATAGCAACATAAAATCCCGGTGCTAAAACTGTGATAATAAAGCTTAATGTTCTTATAATTCTGGATATTGAAGAGAAATAAAAATTAATATAATAATCCTCATTAGCTCTAAAATATTCTTCAAATAAAAAAGGTAACGTAAGCGCCGTAGGGGTTCCATCGACTAATACGATTATACGCCCGGTAAGCATTAATGCAGCGGCAACATCGGGCCTCTCAGTGCTGCCGATTGTGTCAAAAATGGAATATGGTGAATCCTCAATCAATTCATTTATAATACCAGATGCAAGAATGCCATCATAACTAACGTTACTTAACCTTTCCAGTAATTCATTAAGGATCTGCTTGTTTACTATGTTCTCTAGATAACAAACGCATACGTCAGTTTTAGTTTGCACACCTAATACTAATTTTTTTATTTTTAGATTAGGGGTTGGGAGCCTTCTTCGAATCATAGACAAGTTTACAAGGATCGGTTCAACAAAACCTTCTTTGGAGCCCCTTTGAACCTTTTCATTTTCAGGCTCAGTTATGGATCTTGATTTCCAACCCTTGGTACAGATTGAAAGAGCTTCATCGCATTTATCCATTAATAATACGCTTTCGCCGCGCAAAATTCTCATTACAAGCTCATCAACGTTTGTGATTTTTTCAGCATGGTTGGATAGTACCACCTGCTCCAGAATCACGTCCATGTTTCCTTCGAAATTCTTTGGAAATGTGCTTTGAATGATGGGTTGGAGAATGTTTCTATTAGCTGTTTCCACATCTACCATACCGTCGATATAAATGACGCAGAACTTGATTTCCCCCTGTTCCTTGTTGGAAAAATATCTTACGGTAACAGTATCGTCCCCTTGAAAAAACTCCATAAAAAGACTCACATTATCCTCAAGGGATTTATGAAGCTCTTTCTTTGTATTTATACTTTCATTTATAAGTCTTTGCTTTTTCATTGTGCCCTTTATATGTTCCTCTGCTAACGTTAATTTACTTTTATTATTTTTATATTGAGTTTCTTATTATTACCTAAGCACCGTATAAATATGATTAATTCGATGTTTATGCTAAAATAATATCAATAAGACATAAAACCGAGGTGCAAAATGAAAAAAGTTTTAATAATTGGAACCGGGGGAACAATAGCATCAAAAAAATACGATCTTGGCCTCAGACCTGAGATGAAAATTGACGATCTAATAAAACACGTCAATATTCCTAGAGATATTTGCAGTCTCGAGGGTATGACCATAATGAATATTGACAGTACCAATATGACACCCGATAAATGGTTTGTTATTGCTGATCATATAAAGGAGCACTACGAGCTGTTTGATGGCTTTGTTATTACCCATGGGACCGATACCATGGCCTATACAGCCGCGGCCTTGACATATATTTTTCATAATCTTAACAAACCGGTTATAATTACCGGCTCACAGTATCCCATTACCGAAGTCTACACTGATGGCATACAAAATCTTACCGAAGCCGTTTATTTTGCTATGGAAGATATCTCCGGTGTTTTTATTTGCTTTGACGGAGACTTAATCGCCGGAACAAGGGCAACCAAAATAAAGACTAAATCTTATGACGCATTTGAGAGTGTAAATTTTCCGGTAGTTGCAAATATCAAGCATCATAAGGTCATGTATGACACCCGTATAAAAGATCAATTTCTTAAGAAAGAAATCATCGATCCTCTTGAAATTCGGACAAAATATAATGATCGCATTCTTGTTCTAAAGATTATTCCCGGAATGCATACAGATATATTTGATTTCATTAAAGAGCATTATGAGGGTGTTATCATTGAAAGCTTCGGGCTTGGCGGAATCCCCGACAATGAGCACAGTATAGCCATAAAGATCAACGAACTCATTGAAGCCGGCATAGTTGTGGTCCTTACCACCCAGTGTCTTGAAGAAGGTGTGGAGTATGGCATATACGAAGTCGGAAGCTTGCTTCCTCGTGATAAGACAATTATTGCCGGTGATTTTAATACAGAAACTCTTGTTGCCAAAACTATGATTGCTATGGGCAATTTTAATACTATAGAAGAGATTAAAGGATATATTGAAAAGCCATATACATATCTACCTAAATAGCATCGGCTTAAGCCTGCTTTTTGCTTTTTTTTGGTTCCGAATCCGTTCATAATGAAGAACACTAGGTTCTTTAACATCATATGATAAATTGGATAAGCTTACGAAAGGAATGAAATTTTTGAACAATTATTATAATTC
>CAYWXN010000031.1:0-13438 GCA_964462075.1 uncultured Ruminiclostridium sp.
TTGATGTGACAAAGCGGGAACAGCGGCAAAGGCTGATCGACAGCTTTGTAAATGCGGTGTATCTTTATGAGGACAAGATAATCCTTACTTTCAACTATAAGGATGGTTCCAAGACTATCACTCTGGCAGATGTTGAGGGTTCGGATTTATCCTCATTCGGTGCACCAAAGATAAACCGAGGCATCAATACGACGCCTCGGTTATTTTTTTTACTGCAATACCAGGGATTAGTCCTGTAGAGGTATTCAAAATCCTTGGTACTGTAGGATTTATTCTCATTTTCATGTTAATACATCCATTGCACTTTCAATACTGTCTTTGAAAAACACAAGTTGGCCATTATTACACTCGTAGATAAAATCTTTAAGGCTTTTGCTTGAATATATCGAGAAATCTCCGATGATGGCCAGCTTAAAATTATAATTTGAAAACTTCTGTAAAATCTCACCTGCAAAGCCTGTTTTTAAGTCAAAAAAGTGTCTGTCTAAGCTATCTTGAAATATAATCATGCCGGTACATTCACCTGGAAACCAAATATCGGCCATCAAATCAAGCATTTCTTGCACGCTGCTGATTTTTTTGTCCCGATTTATGACGGCGATAGATGTACCGTTCTTTTTCATTATGTTCATGCTAATCTCCTTTTGCAAGAAATGGAATAACATACTCCAATGAATTTAATACAATATGACCGGTGTTTTCCAACACATGGACTTCAGCATTGGCAATAAGTTTACTGAGTCTTTGTGCGGCCGACACAGTGTCGATAATGATATCGTTCTTACCGGCGATATACAGGACCGGCATAACAAGTCTTGCAATCTGTTCATTTGTGAAAGTAGGTAATTCCTCTGTAATCGGATTGTACCCCCAAAGAATCAAATTTATGAATTCCTCAACCTCTTTTGGCATTGCATTTCCTTGGGTAACTGAGGAATCCAACGATAAAGACTCATTTTTAAGCAAAGCATTTTTTGTCCTCTCTATAAAATCGGCATTTTGTTCTGATAATCCGGATGGAGCGATGAGGATAAGCTTTGAAACGCAATCAGGGTATTTTACAGAGAATTTTAAAGCCATCCAACTACCCAGTGAATTCCCCATAACAATCGCTTTTTCGATAGAGAGTGCATAAAGTACTTCCTTTAACCAGTCGGCATAACCATCCTTATTTACATCAAGTCTTATCTCCTCACTATTTCCGGCTTCTCCAATTATATCAACAGCCAATACATGAAACATATTAGACAACATAGAAATCTCTCCGAACCAAAAAGCGCTGTTGCTGCATGATCCGTGCAGCAGAATTAACGGAGGATTCCCAGAATCGCCGGATTCAAGAATAAATGTCTTACCAAATGATGTCTCCACATACAGTTGTTTAAAAGGAAAGTTACTCAGAATTTGGTTGTAGCGGGAGCGAATCATGTCCCTGCTTTCCTCGGTTTTAAATACGTTAGTCATCACTATCTCTCCTTACCATCCAATTTGTTCTGCCAATACAGATATAGAACTCATCATTACTTCCATAAAGCGTATACCCCCAAACAAGGTTATTCGAATTTTATTTTCTTCGATAATATGCTGAGTGTACATTGATGAACTTCCATATTCAGGTGGCTTTGAATTTAGTGCACCAGTCAGCATATCAATGATACGAATTACTTCGTCTTTATCGCTGACACTAATATCTACAACTGCTGACACCTTGAATCTATCTTCAATTGGAAGTTTCATATTCTGATCATCCGATACATAGACGTTTTTTTCATTTTCAATAAAAACACTTAAATCATGACCAGTAATGCGCCAACTTTTACCTATTTTATTAGCGAGAAGTTTCCCATCCCTAATATAACGCTGGATAGTTTTAGGGTGGATTTTAAGCATTTCTGAAATCTGCACCACTGTATAATATTTCTCTGCCATAACAACACTCCATATTATTCCCTATAGTTGGATTATAGGGAATAATCGGCTCATTGTCAAGACTTTTTTTTGGACTTTACTGATTAATATGCTCCCTTTATGCCGGCTGTTAATATAATAAAACTGTTTCTATGATGGTAGTGTTTTGTAATATCTATCGCGCTTGAATTTTCTACAGTAAAAGGTAAAAGTATGATATATTTATTATGGAATACAAATATTTGAAATAAAAATTCCTATTACTTGGTGAAATTGAAATGAAAAAAGGTGCATTCTTAACTATACTAATTGTACTAATAATATTGTTTGCCGGATGTTCAGAAGAAGCAAACAAACCTAAAGAGCCCGAAAACACTATACCGGGCATTGAGAATAGCACAGATATGCCTACCGATACTCCCAGGCCTACTAATAATGCTCCGGCTTCGCCATCCGTAACTCCCATTAATACACCTGAACCTGAAATAAAAATAATAGAGTTTCATGATAAAGGACTGGAAATCATTGTCCGTAATATAATAAAAAAACCCGAAGGTGATATATTCGAAAATGAATTAGACGGCATAACAGAGATATATGCTATAGGTGATAATATAGCCTCGGGAGAGAACTATCCAGCGGTACAATATCCCCAAAATCCTCGTACTTATAAAGTAAACGGCTCAATTAAATCGCTTAAGGATATTGCACATTTTAAAAACCTTAAGCAACTTACACTGGTGTATCAGAGTATCAATGATTTTGCTCCGCTGGCCGAATTAAAAAACCTTGAAACCCTTAACATATCTGACAATAAAATCAGTGATCTTGCTTTTCTAAAAGGTATGAAAAAACTGAAATCACTGAATGTAAGTTACAATAAACTTACCGAGATATCTGGGATAGAATCACTGAAAAATCTGGAAGAGCTTGATATTAGTTATAACAAAATAAATAATATTAAAGGTTTGGAGAAGCTTACAAATTTGAAAATGCTTTTATTAAACCAATCTTGGACCGATGAGACCTCCCGTATCAGGGATATTTCTCCTCTGAAAGACATGAAAAAATTGGAGATTCTATCTTTAGAGTCAAACAGAATAGCTGATTTAAATCCGATTTCAGGCCTGGATAGAATCAAGGCATTGAATTTATGCCAAAACGGTATAAATAATATTGAGCCGTTAAGCAGTCTTATAAATATGGAAAGTCTCGACTTGAGCTGGAACAATATAACTGATATCCGACCGCTGACAGACATGAAAAAGCTGAAGAAACTTAAAATAGACTATGACATAGTAGCTAATAAAGCACTTCTGAGGCAGTTACCCGAGCTTACCGATGTAAATTTTGAATGGAACAAGATACCTTATCCTTATACAATCGGAAGTGAATATGCACAGGAGGGAATAGATCCGGGGAATCATGCCAACCAATCCCCCGTAGGTTTCGATGGTTCATATTTATACCTTTTAGATATTGTTTATGGTGATTTACCACACCCGATACTGGTCAAAGTAGATTTGGAGACCGGAGAATATCAAAATATGAGCGGTCAGATTACAGAGCAGATGAACCGTATTTCAGGTGCTTCTATAGGTGGCTGGATTAACGAAGAAGTATACTCGCTTAACATTTATAAAGGAAAACTCTATTATTATGGTATTGGTCATAATAATGATGAGGCAGATGCATTAGAGTTGGGCTATTACCCCGGCGGTGATGTCATAGGCTTTACAAGAATGAACCTTGACGGCAGTGACAGAGAAATGATAACAACAGAGCATTTAAGATACATAAATATAAAAAATGATAAGGTTTACTTTCTTAATGAGAACAGTTTGCCATCGCGAATGGAGCTTGACGGAAGCAATCAGGAGGTTCTTGTAAACCAGCCGTGCAAATTCTTATATGCAACCGATGAAAAGCTTTATTACTGCTACAGTGGAGCAGCGGCCGGCCTTATGGCAAAGTCATTGAATGATTTAACTGACCAAATAATAATTAATGAAGAGGTTAATTCACCTATAATTCTAAAGGATGCGATATTCTATTTAAACAATAAGGGCAATATATGCAAATACGAATATAGTACCGGTACAATCCGAGTAATAAAAGAATGTAATGCATACTGCTTGAATATGAATAACCGCTATATATTCTATGCAGATGACAGTAATATCTTCCGGATGGATTATGACGGAAATAATGAATTAACAATTAGTAGTAACGGGTCAAGTGATCTTTTCGTTATCGGTGATTATTTATTTTATTACTATGGTGGGGGACTGACTAAAATCAAGGATGATGGCAGCGAATATACAGAGTACTATGAGTATTATTAAGCGTTGGTGCATTTTTGTATCATTTGTTTGCATACGCTGCAATAAGAAGAACTTAAACATAAAGCTTGAGAATTGGAAAATAGAGGTAAGAAGAAGGCGAAGAAGTGAAAAAATCAGTAAAAGTGATACTTATAGTCATTGTAGTTGTATTAATAGTATCATTTATAGTAATGTCAGGCTTTATAGGGCTACAGGTATTTGAAGGTACAACTCAGCTTGTTACAAACGAAAAAACAACGGGGTTGTCTATTGCATTATGGGAAGACTATGATTTTGATTTCGAAAACTTTAGCACTAAATATAAAGTTGAAGAACTGAAAATTGATTCGTCTTTTGAAGAACATATTATTCCGGCAGACTATATTTACGCAATCGATTCACAAAACAGTAAAAACAATAAGACAGTCATAATGGCTCATGCCTTGGGCGGTAATAGATACTCAAATTATCCCATAGCAGAAGTCTTTTTAGAACAAGGATACAATGTAATTACATATGATCAGCGAAGCTCAAATGATAATACCGCCAGATATACAACCTTTGGATATCTTGAAAAATACGATCTTATAGATTGTGTTAAGTATGTAGAAGAACAGGCGCAGGGACAAAGAATAGGTTTGTGGGGAGCTTCCTATGGCGGAGCAACCGCAGGGTTGGCAGTAGGATATGCGGATATTGGTGAAAGGATTGATTTTTTACTTCTTGACAGCCCGGTAAGCAGCATGCATTGGATTTTGAATGAAGAAATGAAAGGTATGGACATTGGTATCCCTGCGTCCTATATGACATGGTGCGGTAATATCATAAACAAGCTGAAACTAGGGTTTACTTATAAAGATGCAGATGTACCAACTGCTTTGAAGAACGTAAAAATCCCTGTTCTCATTATTAATAGTAAAATGGATTTACTGACCCCTTATTTTATGGGAAAGGATATATATGATGCAATACCGGGAAGTAATAAAGAAATCTGGACAGTAGAAGATAGCAAACATTATGAGATTTGGTTGGATTATAATCAGGAGTACCGTGATAGGGTGGTAAGCTTCCTTTCAAAATATGAATAATAAAAATTTAAAAGAGGATAATTCAGATGGACATTAAACAAGTGATTTCAAAGAGAAGGTCCGTTCGGACATACAAAGTTGGACCAATATCACAGGAATTGAAGGAAAAGTTAAAAAAATATATAGCTGATGTGTCCTCGCCGTTTGAGCCAAAAACAAGATTTGTACTTATTGATACGGATGATATGAGTCCACAAACAAAGCTCGGTACCTACGGAGTAATTAACGGTGCAAAAACATTTATTTGTGGGGTAACAGAGAAAGTTGATAGATATGAAGAAAACATAGGCTATGCTTTTGAAAAGATTATTCTATATGCTACATCTTTAGATTTAGGGACATGTTGGCTCGGCGGTACCTTTAATAGATCAAACTTTGCAAAGGCTGCAGGGTTAAAGGAAAATGAAATAATTCCGGTAGTAACCCCTGTAGGTTATGCTAAAGAAAAAAGGAGCTTTCTTGATTCGGTATTCGTAAAGAGCGCAGGGTCTGACAATCGGAAAGATTGGTCGGAATTATTCTTTGACGAGGACTTTGGAAAACCTCTAAAAAGAGATGCTGAAGATAGGTTTACTGAAGTATTTGATATGGTTAGAATCGCTCCTTCGGCCAGAAACAAACAACCATGGAGAATTGTCAAAAACGGTGGTATGTTTCACTTTTACCTATCAAGAGCACTTGGCTATAAAGAGACAGTGGGATACGATATACAAAGGCTGGATATCGGGATTGCTATGTGTCATTTTGAAATTATAATTCAAGAGCTTGGACTGACGGGCAAGTGGATTGATCAAGCCCCAGAAATAACTCTTGAAAAGAATACAGAGTATATTATTTCCTATGTTGTTGAGTAATTTTATCAGTACTTTTCCGCTATTCTCCACAATGAACATGACTAAAATCAATCACTTTTTCTGTGGAAAACTACATTTTTATCCTCGGGTGTCGGATAGGAAAAGGCGATTTTGTCTTTAGTAGTGCCTTCACCCTCAAGATATAGTGAAAAAGTAATGCTGGTATCAATTGCCTCGTTATGAATCTTAAATTCTGTAGCAACATCGTATCGGCACTCACCAAAGTTATACCATGTGAAGGCATAGGAATACGTTTCCTTGTTTGGAGGGTTATCCAATACCTCAAGATATTCAGGAGAAAAATCAATATAAACGGTTTCTCCGTCACCATTAAAAATCATGTTCCCATATTCACTTAAGAAACTTCCCTCATGGGGCGGGGGGGCTGGTGTGCCCGGGTCAGGTGGGCCATCATAGCTCTTGGGGCCACAGCCCGCGAATAATAAGCAAATGATAATTGTTATTATAAAAACCGGCAATTGTTTCATAAGTAATCATTCCTCCATAGTAAGTTAAGGGCTTAAATCGATAAGGAAATTATATACTATTAATCATGAAAATGATCAGTATATGACTACATGACAATGACAAAATCAGAAACTGTCAATAGTTTTATACCGATTATAATCACCCGGTATAACCTTTTGCGCAATTGAATTAAGGTATGAAGAAAAGGCACGATTCATGAGTGGATGATTAAAAAGAAATAATGTTGCGTGATTATCTACTTTCACCACGATGGACTGAGCTTCCCCTAAAACCGAAATAAAGACGTTTTCAAAAGGACTTTCAGGGAGTATGTATAAATGATAGTTTTCATTATCTAAAAGAAGACGTTTAATATTTGCTAGATGACCTGAGAATTCGGCTTCCTCATAAAATAAGGTTTTTCCTATGATTGGCTTAGGCAAATCAATCTTTACTTTTTGGGATTTAATATCGTTTTCATCAGGGATGGCTATTAAATCTGTTATGCTGTATTTTTTTAATGAATGTATAAGATCTGCAACATTATTATTGCGGTATTCTTCGGCAAATGCTCTTTCTTCAGGGCTAAGATTGCTACGCAATAGTATCCTTTGAAATGTTTCCTCCGGCATTGTTGAGATCGGTATGGTATATCTTAAGTGTATTTCACGACCGGACTTTTTGATAGGAGTTTGTGTGAAGGCTCGAAAATCGTCCGGATTCCTTAAAGAACAAACATTAACAAGGGGAAGGCTATTGTTCAAAAGCTTATTAAATTGTTGGCATTGATAGTCAACACGGCTTTTTTCGGTATAATACTCGTACTCAGCTGAATCCTGCGTTCCGTATACAAAGGAAGAATTAATGCTGCACTTTCCCGATAGAATGAATTTGGTTTGGCAAAAGTTACTGTTTTGTTTGTTATTAAAATAATAGGGCTTTATCAGGCCTGTCATGTAAAGGGGAATCCATTTTTGAATAGCTTCAAACATTTCACTAAGAGAACGATGTATATTGTGTATGATATATATTTGATTTTTTCGATATAAAACCATTGACATTAATGAGGCCCAAAGCATTGCAAATTCAGGATCTTCTGTCAACCAGTCCATTGGCTGATCAGAGTATAGGTAAAGTGTGCCCGGCGCATCTTGGGCAGCGGCTATGGTCAAAAATTGTATTACAGCTTTTCTAAGGCCTTCAATCCCATAAAAAATTCCGGAATCCGGTTGACTGTCTGGTATAATAGGGAATGACTCTATAAAATTTGCGGGCACCTCAAATATGGGTTCATAAGAATTCAGTTTATCTAAGAAACTGCTCGTAATAATGGTTTCATCGGTTTCCGGCTCTGATTTCATCCATTCGAGTAGCTTTTTTTTCAGTTCGGTCGCCTTTTTTGGTACAGAATCACCTATAAGCGGAGACAAAAGCTCTTTGACCTTCTCATATGAATATGATTTGATTTTTTTCACCAACCATTGGCAGAATTGTTCGGGAAACCAACTGCTTGCAGTAGGAACCCGCATTCCGGTACGGAACCTACTTACTAGAGAGGCGTCGATATGCATGACCTGTGCCAGTTTAATATTCGATATGTCAAAAGCCTCCATTAAAGCGTTTAGTTTTTCTGAAAAAGCTTTAAGTTTTCGTGTAGATTTCGTTTGAGAGATTTCACTCTTAATAATTCTTTCTTTTTTTAAATCAGGGGTTTCAAGCCATCGAAGTAATTGGTCAGTAATTAAATCTATATCATTTACAGCATTAATTTTACATAAAAAGCACAGTTGATCTAGAGTTCCATGTTCTTGGGCTGCTTTTAAAAGACCTTTACACAAATAATAAATTTGTCGGCTTCCTTTGGAAGGTATGCGTTTTCCGGTGCGAAATCTGCTAATGAGAGAAGCATCAATACCGCCTGCTCGAGCGACTTCAACATTTGAAAACTCCATGTCATTACAAATATAATTAAGCTTAGATTTAAAATTCATTGAAATCCCCCCTAATATCAATAATAACTGATGCTTCTATGAGATTCAATGACAGTTTTACATTTTGTCATTGAATTCTAATTGTCATTTGCTGAATATATTGTATTATAACTTTATAATTAATTATATAGGAGTATTACAATGGGGGGAAGGTGAGTCTGTTTGGCAAAAAAGTTAATTGGATATGGTGACTTTTTTTGTTCAAATTGCGGTGAACGTATTGAAAAAGGCAAAATGAAATGCCCTTCATGCGGTGCGTGGTATTCTGAAAAGAAAAAATACGGGAATTCTTCTGCATTAGGTGCCGGAGGCATTGGGTGGTCAGATAAATTAAACGATCCGAGATTTAAAAAATATGACCGAAATTACCGGAAATATAGCTTTATTTGGATAGGCGGTCTCTCTGTAATAATACCGGCTATTATGCTGGCTACAGGAGATATCAGTCTTGATAAGGAAGGTATAACAGTTATATCGGTAATTATAGGAGTGTTATGGCTGTTTGGTCTGGTGTTTTTATTTTTTTCCGGGCGAAAAAGTCCCGATTGGGATGGCCAGGTAGTTGATAAAAAAGTAGAGCAACGGACAAGAAGGGTTAAAGCAGGAGACGATTTTATAAAAGAGAACTATGTCGAATACATAGTTGTTTTCAGACTTAATGATGGAAGTATAAAAGACGTTTCTTATAAGGATAGTCAAACAAGGTTTGATTATTACCGTATAGGTGATTATGTTCATTTCCATGGGAAAAGGCATCTTTCGGCTATTGAAAAGTATGATAAATCACAGGATGAAATATTATTCTGTATCAAATGCCATAATCTTAATGATGCACGTAATAATTTTTGTCCAAGATGCGGTTGCCCCTTATTAAAAGGGCAGCCACCTAAGTAAACAATTAATAAAAGCAATATAAGAAGGAGGAAACAATATGCTTTGGTATATTATTATTGGCGCTGTTTTACTGATTCTTATCATCCTTGCAATTTCTTATAACGGGTTTGTAAAATTGCGAAATCAATCTGACGAGGCGTTTTCAACCATGGATATTTATCTTAAGAAACGCTATGACATGATTCCTAACCTGGTTGAGGTTGTAAAACAATACGCCGCTCATGAAAGAGAAACATTAGAAAGAGTTATTCAAGCCCGCAACATGGCTATGGGCGCAAGAACCTTTGAGGAACGTACTCAGGGTGAGAATCTTCTTTCAGGAACATTGAAATCACTGTTTGCAATATCGGAGAGTTACCCTCAGCTTAAAGCCGACGGTAACTTCTTAAACCTGCAAAATCAAATTGTAGCACTTGAAAACGATATATCCCAATCCAGAAAGTATTATAACGGTGTTGTAAAAGTAATGAACAATAAAACCGAAATGTTTCCGTCAAATTTATTGGCGGCAATATTTGGGTTTAAGAGATATCCATATTTCATGGCAGATGAATATGAACGCAGAAACGTACAGGTAAGATTCTAACGGAGGAATGATATGAAGCTAATACGAAGCCTTTTGCTAATTTTTATGGCTCTTCTTATATTAGTTAATGTATCAAATCCGGTAATGGCCCTGGAGGCTTTCGAAATTACCGATTTTGATATTGTTATGGATGTACAGAGCGATAACAGTTACGAAATCAAAGAAACTATCAATGTAGAATTCTTAGAGAAAAGGCATGGTATTATACGCTCAATTCCTTTAAAGACCTATCGCGGTGCGCCTGCTGCAATAACAGATGTAAAGGTATCCGGACATAAATATTCAACCGGTAAAGAATCGGGGGACCTTAACATTAAAATTGGCGAGGAAAAGGTATACGCCGATAAAAATGAAAAATATATCATATCATATACCTATGCTATTGGTGACGATGGGCTCAAAGATATGGACGAATTATATTTTAATCTTATCGGAACCGATTGGGATTGCCCCATATCAAACATTACCTTTACCATTAAGATGCCAAGCAGATTCGATGATGAAAAACTGAATTTTACTTACGGCAAAAAAGGCAGTACAAAAAATGATGCCGTAAGCTACGCTGTGGAAGGCAAAACCATAACGGGCAAGCTTAATGGTTCTCTTGACCCAAATGAAGCATTAACAGTAGCCCTTCCTTTACCACAAGGCTATTTCGAAGACGCAAAGCCAATAAATGATGGTTTTCTAAACAGGTTTGGATGGTTGATTTCTGCTTCAGCGGGCATTGTCGGTATACTTATTTGGTTATCAATGGGGAAAAAGAAGCAAAGCTTTCCTACTGTTGAATTCTATCCTCCCCAGGGAACTACCAGCGCAGATGTGGGATTCTTAATCGACGGCCGGGTAGACCCATTCGATATTACTTCTCTTATTATTTACTGGGCTGATAAAGGCTATCTATCCATAGCTGAGCACACTACAAAAAAGCTTTTCGGCACAAAAAAGGGTTTTTTACTCACAAAGCTGCGGGATATGGGCGATGAAGTAAAGCCCTATGAAAGAAAAATGTTCTCTGAAATGTTTTTATACGGTAACGGTACCCAGGTTTATACCGAAGAGCTTTCCAACCGGTTTTACAGAACCGCCGATGAGGTTAAAAAGTATATAAAAACCGACTTTGAAGGTGATCCGGAAACAAGGATATTTGAAAAAAAGAACAGGCTTTGCCAGTGGCTGTTATGGCTTATGATGGTATTAGTTATGTTTCCAATACTTTTTATTTGTGTAGATAGAGTTGTCAATACAGACAGTACGGGGCAATCACTAATGATTAGCCTCATGCTCTCGGTATCAATTACTGCGTCATTATATGCAATAATGTATAATATTACAAATTGGAAAAGCATTCCTAAGAAGGGGAGAGTTAAGCAAGTCTTTATAGCTTTTGTGTTTGCTCTGTTTTCTGTCGGACTTAGCCTTTATCTTGCTTTTGAAAGCGGGATGCTTATTTATATGATTATAGCAATTGCTTGTTCAATAATATTAGCAGCTTTATCATGCCGTTGTAATAAGCGAACCTCTTTAGGCACATGGTATGAGGAGAGGCTAGTTGGCTTCAAGGAATTCTTAAAGGCTACCGAGCTTGACCGCATTAAGCTTCTCGTCAATGATAACCCTCAGTATTTTTACAATGTTCTGCCCTTTGCCATGGTCCTTGGAGTAACCGACAAATGGGCTAAGAATTTTGATAATATAATGATTTCACCCCCCAAATGGTACTTTACCGCAACTCCCGGAATTTTTAGCGCATCAGGCTTTGCTCTAAATCTTGAGCAGAGTATGAGGGGCATATCTTCTGATATTTCTTCCAGACCATCTTCATCAAGCGGAGGAAGCTCGGACGGAGGAAGCGCCGGCGGCGGTTCTGGTGGCGGTGGAGGAAGTAGTTGGTGATATGACTTCAGACAGGAAGAACGTCAGACTATGCGGAAACTATTAATAGTATTAAATCTATGCAAGTATAGCGGTTGTAGCTGACATTTGTCATCCTGAGCGTCAGCGAAGGATCTTATTGTTTAACCCAAAGATCCTTCACTCCACTTCGTTCCGTTCAGGATGACAGGCATGGCGCTGCATTCAGAACGATAATATTAAGCTTAATCTTGATTACTCCTGCGGAAAGATCGTATATTCACCTTCTTCGGTTATTACTATATCCCTTTGTGTCATAGTAATCAAAAATGTACCCACAATAGAAAGCTCCCCATCTTTTTCGACGACACTGCCGCTTAAGTTAAGTTTGGCTTCACCTGAGATACCGTCCTCATCGACTTTTTCAGAAAATTCTACATTGAACGATCCTTTATCGAGTTTTTTAATAATAAGGGGGCTGAACTCGTATTCTTCTCTATTGTAATCCCTGCTTCCAATTAACATGCCATCCATAATATCAACGTCGAGTTCCCAGTTTCCGTCCTCTTCAAATTCAATTACCATGGGGGCAGGTGAAGCCATTATTTCAGCAATTGCCACCTTCATGTCCAGATCAGGAGGAAGATCCTCTGCGGGGATGTTTTCAAAACCTTCCATGCGGGTAAAGAGCATAGTTCCTTCCCAATACCCGACTATATCCGATAGCTGAGCGTCAGTTTTTACGTCTTTCGGCAATTGATTGGAGGGTTTTTCTTCGTCAGGCTTTTTATTATCTTCAGCCTTTTTACTATCATTATCTTTTTTGCTGTCTTTATCAATTGAAGCGGAGCTTGATTTATTATCATTTGGATTATCATCATTACGCCCGGAGTTGTCTTTTGGGCGTAATGCTATTAAGATTCCGCCAATAATAATGGCTAAAACAACCAGCCCAATGATGCCTCCTAAGAGCATTCCGCGGCCTCCGGTTCTTTTTTGTATTTCTCCCGTATTCATTTCCTGCGAAAATTGGGTAAACTGATTGTTGCCTCCGGGGCGGGGTTGGGGTGCACCGGGGGATGCAAAGTTCTGGGATGAAGACGATCCCGGATGGTATGGGGGATGACCTGCATTCTGTTGAGGCGAGTTATATCCCTGTGAAGCAGTATTAGGGCCTGCATACTGTCTTTGCTGAACGGGGGGTATATTTTGCCCCGGTTGAGTAGGCTGGTTATTGTACTGTGCTCCGACCTGCCCCGGCGGTACCGGAGGAGTATATTGCTGGGGTTGCGGGGGTATAGGGGGCACACTGGTATTAGGGCTTTGCTGCCCGGTGCTTTCTTTTGTATTGGTTAAACTCTTCCCGCAAGCCGTGCAGAACATATCACCTGAATCTAGTTGTGTGCCGCAATGAACACAAAATTTCATATTTTTTCCTCCTCATTTAGTTCTTCTTAGTGGCTGAAATGGT